>CAZYBY010000398.1:0-13097 GCA_964645385.1 uncultured Sphingobacterium sp. | reverse complement strand
TGGGTCGTTCGGACGATAACTAACATGATAGATATACGAAGGTTCCGCATAAACCACATCTTCAGATTTTAATATCTCATTAATTACATCTTCCAATGGCACTTCTGCAGTGTATTGAATTTTGTAAATAGTAGTAATGTCTGGCGCAGTAGAACCATCGGGCATTCTAGTTGCTGTCGATTTAGCATTCGGGAACATCGTGTTCACCGATGTTACACCAACTTTACTAAACACATTTTGTAATACAGGTATTCCAATGCTCGATTTACCTAAAGAAGATTTCTTTGAAGGATCAATCTTTACTACGATTGTTTTAGCTTGATAATCTGCTGTGCCTATATTTTTGGGCATCACAAATCTTTTTTGTGTTTTTTGCATTGGGTTACCCGCAAATAACACTTGTGTAAAAAACGTAAAGCCAACTAATGCTGCAATGCGAATTTTAAGGGTTGAGTGTTTCATTTAGTTAAAAATTTATAAGGATTGTATATTTTGTTATCAATTATTGTGCCTTCTTAGGCAATAATAAGTTTATTGAACTACACTTGGTTTTACAGAACAGTTTTTCTTTACCCATTCGAGGTCAAACTCCTTAATTTCGCGGCGTTTACCCTCTAATATGAAATATTCTTTTGCTTCTTGCCCTTCGATACCTGGCATTTTGTTCTGAATCCATTCTTCTGGACAAACCCTCAACAATGCTGAACTATTTTCTGAAATGTTCTTTTTCTTAGCACAACAGGATGCTATGACTATAAAAAGGATTGAAATAAATAGAAATTGAATTAATTTACTGCGTTTTGGGTTATTCATAAATACTAATATAGTAAATATGAGAGGAGTAGCAAAAAATAGGTACTCTAATCTGGAATAATACTATTTAACGACTTTTATGGACATTGGTATACCATCAATAGTCAATTTCAAAAGACTAATTCCAGAATCTACGCTATTAAATAAAGACGTTAATTCGATACTATTTTCACCCTGAAAAAAGATTTTATTTTCGAATAACACATTTCGCTCTTTACCCAATAAATCATATGCTTTTAAGCTGACAGTAGACCATGGATTTTTTACAGTAAACGAAAGTTTTGAAGATGTTGTAATTGGGTTTGGAAAAACTCCAACTTTATATAATTCATTTAGTTCATTATTAATACCCCAAAAGAACATCCAACTATCAATTCTGAATGAATCAGTATTTGTGCAATTTGTCCTAACATCAAACATTGTTAACGTTATCCAAGTATCTAAATTATTAAATGTGTGATATGGATTTGGTAGTTGTGAAGTATTATTATTCGAACTGGGATCTCCGAAATTCCATAAATATAAATACCCTCCAGGTGTTAGAGTGCTACTAAAATATAATGTGAAATCATATTTATTAAATCCAACAGCATTGATTGAAAATTTTGGTGGTTCTAATGCTCTTAATTTTATTGTATCATATGCAGTTATACTATCTGAATTTAAGACTTTCACAGAATAAGTACCAGATTTTGATACATAGATATAAGATGAATCACTAATGATACTATCATTGCGTTTCCATTCATAAGTACATCCCTCATTATATGCGTTTAATAAACGTGGTTCGTTGCTACAAACATTACCATCGGGCCCTAAATTAACAACTGGAATAGAGTCAATCTTGTGTACTTGAGCTTTGCTGTTGATTTGAAATCCAATTATAAAAATCAGCAATAAGCAAATTACCTTACAGCTTTTTATTATTCGATATAATTGAACTACATTCATTTCCATTTCCTAAATTTATAAAATAAGCCTTAAAAATGAAAAAGTCTATATCCTCAGTTGCAATACTTACGCTATCTCTTAATTGTTTTGCACAGCAAAACTTAATTCAATACGTCAATCCTTTCATTGGTACCGCACGTATGGGACATACGTATCCCGGAGCAACGGTTCCTTTTGGAATGGTGCAATTAAGTCCGGATACGGATACATTACAATATGAATTGGATGGGAAATATAACCCAGATATCTATAAGTATTGCGCAGGCTACCAATATGCCGATAAAAGCATTGTAGGTTTTAGTCATACTCATTTTAGTGGAACTGGGCATTCCGATTTAGGTGATATTTTAATAATGCCTACTCAAGGTACTCTGCAATTAAATCCAGGTACTGCGGAACATCCAGAGAATGGATTTCGATCTGCATTTAACCATGCTAATGAATATGCTGAACCAAATTATTACAAGGTAAAATTAGACGATGATCAAATACTTGCAGAGTTAACTACTTCCACTCGTGTTGGCATGCATCAATATACTTTTTCTAAAAAAGAAGAAGCACATATTATCCTCGATTTAATGTCGGGCATCTATAATTATGAGCAAAAAAATGTGTGGACTTATTTGCGAATAGAAAACGATACGTTAATTACAGGGTATCGCCAAACGAATGGATGGGCACGAACAAGAACAATATATTTTGCGATTACATTTTCTAAGCCTTTCAAAAATTATGGAGGAAAGAATTTTGCGAAGAAGCAAGTATACAGAGGCTTTTGGGGCAAATTTGACCAGAGTAAAAACTTCCCAGAAATGGCAGGTACTCAATTAAGAGCTTACTTTAATTTCGATGTTAATGAGAAAGAAAAAATTAAAATGAAAGTAGGAATATCTTCTGTAAGCACAGAAGGAGCTCTACTAAATTTAAGAACTGAAATTCCTCATTGGGATTTTGATAAAGTAAAAAATGATGGACAAAAATTATGGAATAATGAGCTGAATAAAATTCAAATTCAAGCAACACACAAAGAAGATTACATCAATTTTTACACCTCATTATATCATACCTGTTTAGGACCAACGGTTTATAACGATGTGGATGGTCGATATAAAGGACTAGACCAGAACATTCATACTTCAAGTAATTTCACAAACTATACCACCTTTTCGCTTTGGGATACTTATCGTGCACTGCATCCATTGTTCAATCTTATTCAAACTAAAAGGAATGCGGATATGATTACTTCGATGCTGATGCATTACCAACAAAGTGCTGAAAAAATGTTGCCTATATGGTCGCATTATGCCAACGAAAATTGGTGCATGATTGGCTATCACAGCGTATCCGTTATTGCAGATGCCATGATGAAAGGCAATGCAGTTTTCGATGCTAATTTAGCCTTAGAAGCCTGTGTAAACACTGCTCGAAAAAGATTTTATGAAGGCTTAGGATACTATATTGATAAAGGTTATGTACCAGAAGATAAGAGTGGAAGTTCTGTTTCTAAAACACTAGAGTATGCTTACGACGATTGGTGTATAGCACAAATGGCGAAGAAATTAAATCGTAAAGAAATTTATGAGGAATTTATTGCAAGATCAGAGAACTACAAAAATGTGTACGATGCATCTATAGGATTTATGCGACCGCGATTAAGCGATGGTTCATTCAAAAAAGAGTTCGATGTGTTAAGCACACATCAAGCTGGATATATAGAAGGAAACTCTTGGAATTATAGTTTATATGTACCCCATCAACCAGCATCGTTAATAAAAATGATGGGTGGAGAAAAAGCTTTTGCACGACATTTAGATTCCTTATTTACGATGGAATTACCTGATAAATATTTCGCAGAAACGGAAGATATTTCTAGAGATGGAATCATTGGAAATTATGTGCATGGCAATGAACCATCACACCATGTAGCATACTTATTCAATTATACAGGAGCTCCAGAAAAAGCACAAAAAAACATTCGAAATATTATAAATAAAATGTATAAACCTAGTTCAGATGGTTTAGGTGGAAACGACGATTGCGGACAAATGAGTGCTTGGTATATTTTCAGCGCATTAGGCTTCTACCCTGTTGCACCTGGATCAACCGAATATGTTTTAGGTAGTCCTCTCGTTAAAAACGCAAGTTTGAATTTGCCGAATGGAAATAGATTTACAATTGAAGTAAAAAACCAAAGCGATAAAAATGTAATCGTAAAAAGAATGACCTTAAATGGAAAACCACTGGATGGGTTTATTTTGAAACACGAGGATATTATGGCGGGTGGGGTGCTTGTCTTCTATATGGGTAGTGAGTAGTGGGTAATGAGTAATGAGAAATTTTTAAAAATTTTATCTTTCAAAAACTGAAGTTATTGTTGAGTTAGTAAATTTATCTGTATCATAAACTATTATTAACTGATGATCATTTAATAGTTTTATATTAAATCTCTCATCATAAATATTCAATTCATTATTGGTTTCATTTATAAACCAATACATGGTGTAGTTATTTGGATTTATAGGTTCGCCCAACTGGCTTGTAGATATTGTTTTTGAAGAAAGAAATGCATTTTTTGCATCAGGGTAATCAAATGAGTTTTCTTTAGCAAGTATATGACGCTTAGCAGTAAAATCTATGTAATTATTTTGATTAAAATTATTGTAGCTTACCGTTTGGACTCTATCTAATTCCTGAGTATGTAAATTATACACAGTATCTGTTTTAGATTTCAAATACCATTTGCCAGCAATTCTTACTTCAGTATCATTTAATTCGTCCAAGCTTTCTTGCACAGCAATTGTCTTTTCTTTAGTACAAGAAGCACAAATGATAATTAAAAGAAAAAATATTGTTGCAGATAATCTCATACAGAATCGGCTCATAAAGTAAATATAATATAAAAATCACTTAATACTTTACTATTTCATAAACCTCTAACTGAGCCTATCCAAAGTGAAACACGATTCCCCCTGCCTGTCGGCAGACAGGGATACCCGATACCCGATACTCATACAAACAAAAAAGCCAATTAACTCATTAGCTAATTGGCTTATTGTTTTGTGGTGATACTCGGATTCGAACCAAGGACACAAGGATTTTCAGTCCTTTGCTCTACCAACTGAGCTATATCACCATTTGGGACTGCAAATGTAGCAGATTATTCTATTTTAAAAAATCTTTTTTGAAATTTTATGGAAAGCATTTAAAATCAGTCTATATAGATAAAAATCTTCATTGTCTACTGTAATTAAAGCTTTAAAAAGCTTAAATTCGCAGGAAGTGTAAGAAGATATGGTATTACAAATTTTATTCATTGCCCTTACGGCATTTGCAGTATATTGGTTCTCTAAAAATGTCGGCAAAATTCGTCGCAACATTCTATTAGGCAGAGACATCGATCGTTCGGATCGTTCTTCGGAGCGTTGGATGACTATGTTGAAAGTTGCATTTGGTCAGACCAAAATGGCAGCTCGTCCGGTTCCATTTATATTCCACTTCCTTATTTACGCAGGATTTATCATCATCAATTTAGAGGTTTTAGAAATAATTATTGATGGTGCTTTCGGCACACATCGTGTATTTGCTCCACTTTTAGGTGGCTTGTATAATTTCCTTATTGGTTCATTTGAATTTTTAGCCCTTGGTGTTTGGTTAGCTTGTGTGGTTTTCTTTGCTAGAAGAAATTTCTTGAAACTTAAACGTTTCACAGGCACAGAAATGACTGCTTGGCCTAAGTCTGATGCCAACTACATTTTAATTACAGAGATTTTATTAATGTCGGCTTTCTTAATTATGAATGCAGCCGATTTCAAATTACAAGAACTAGGAGTATCTCATTATATCCAAGCTGGTGCATTCCCGATATCAGGCTTTCTAGTAAATCTATTACCTTCAGATGTACATGCTTTAGAAATGATCGAACGCTCGTGCTGGTGGTTCCATATCTTAGGAATATTGGCATTCTTAAACTATGTACCCTATTCAAAACACTTTCATATTTTCTTAGCTTTTCCTAATACCTATTTTTCGAACTTAGAAGCTAAAGGAAGATTTTCTAATATGAAAAGTGTTACCAATGAAGTGAAGGCTATGTTAGATCCGAGTTTCGTTCCAGATGCAAGTGTAGCACCTGGAAGATTTGGTGCGAAAGATGTTCAAGACCTTACATGGAAACAATTGATGGACTCTTATACTTGTACAGAATGCGGAAGATGTACATCTGTTTGCCCTGCAAATCAAACCGGGAAATTATTATCTCCTCGTAAAATAATGATGGATACTCGTGATCGCTTAACTGAAGTTGGATTGAATATTGACAAAAATGGGAAAGATGCTACTGATGATAAATCATTATTAGATAATTACATTACAAGAGAAGAGTTATGGGCTTGCACTTCGTGTAATGCTTGTACAGAAGCTTGCCCAGTAAACATAGATCCATTATCAATTATTGTTGATATGCGTCGCTATTTAGTGATGGAAGAATCTGCAGCACCAAGTAGTTTAAATACAATGCAAACAAATATTGAAACAAATGGTGCACCATGGAAGTTCTCTCCTAGTGATAGAGCGAATTGGGCGAATTAATTTGTTAATCCCGAATAATCGGGACAAGTTATGTTAATGTGTTAATGATTTAATGAGTTAAAAAATTAATGTTTTAAAAAGTTAATGTTATAAGAAGTTAATACAAGGGATTTAAGTATAGAAATAAAATGAATTTAGAAGAAGCAGTTGACGAGAACGGAAATCATATTAGTCCGAAGTTACCATCAGAAGTGAAGAACTTTTTGATTGATATCGACGGAACTATATGCGATGACATTCCGAATGAAGAGCCAGAGCGAATGGAAGATGCTGCTTTATACGACGGAGCATTAGAAATGATTAATAAATGGTTTGATGAAGGTCATATCATTACATTTTTCACTTCAAGAACGGAAGAGCATCGTCCGGTAACGGAACGTTGGTTGAATAAACATGGTTTCAAATATCATGGAATTTTATTCGGCAAACCTCGTGGCGGTAATTACCATTGGATCGATAATCACATCGTACGCGCAACACGCTACGAAGGTAAGTTTACTGAACTGGTAATGGCCGATGCGAAGATTCAAGTTTTTAAAGGTAATTAGTAGTGAGTAATAGGTAATGAGTAAAAATTAACATATCAGCATATTAACAAATTAACATATTAAACCGATGGATTTTAAAGTACCAACAATGGCTGAAATGATGGCCAAGGGAGAACAACCAGATATTTTATTTTGGGTTGGGTGTGCTGGTAGTTTTGATGAGCGTGCTCAGAAAATCACGAAAGATATTGCAAAAATCTTAAACCACGTAGGCATGAAATATGCTATCCTTGGTACTGAAGAAAGCTGCACTGGCGATCCAGCGAAGCGTGCAGGAAATGAGTTTCTATTTCAAATGCAAGCGATGAGCAATATCGAATTGCTAAATGCTTACGAAGTAAAGAAAATTGTAACTGCTTGTCCGCATTGTTTCAATACACTAAAAAATGAATACCCTGAATTAGGTGGGCATTACGAGGTAATTCATCATACTCAACTTATTCAAGATTTAATAAACGAAGGCAAACTTGCTGCAAGCAATGGAGAATCGTTTAAAGGCAAACGTATTACTTACCACGATCCTTGTTATTTAGGCAGAGCAAATGGTGTATACGAAGCTCCTCGTGAAGTGCTTGCTCAACTAGATTCTGATTTAGTTGAATTAAAGAGATGCAAATCGAATGGTTTATGTTGTGGTGCCGGTGGTGCTCAAATGTTTAAAGAACCTGAAAATGGTAATAAGGATATCAATGTAGAACGTGTTGAAGAAGCCTTATCTGTAAATCCAGATATTATTGCTGCTTCTTGCCCATTCTGCATGACAATGTTGAGCGATGGTGTTAAACATTTTGAAAAAGAAAACGTCATACAAGTATTAGATATCGCTGAAATTACAGCGAAAGCAAATGGTTTATCATAATGAATTGGTTAATTAATGATTTTCATCCTTCATCTAAAATCTGGATTTATACTTTAAATCCTGAATTAAATGATGAACAATTTAAAGGCATTTCTTCTGAGTTATCCGTTTTCTGCAAAGAATGGACCGCTCACAATCGTGAACTTAGATCTTTCTTTTCGATCTTCGAAAATAGAATTTTAATTTTAGGTGTTGATGAACATCTTAACCCAGCAAGTGGCTGCTCTATCGATAAATCGGTACATCTCCTAGAAGATTTAGAAGCAAAATATTCAATAGAAATATTCAATAGAATGTTATTTACTTATATTGATGAAAATGAAAAGTTAATTACCCTTTCTAGAAACAAATTTGAAGAGGCATTAGCGCAAAACCTAATAAATTCAAATACCTTAGTGGTAAACAACCTCGCACAAAACTTAAACGATTGGAATACTAATGGTGTTATTCCTTTACATAAATCTTGGATGTCGAGTTTCTTTGGACTGAAAATTTAACAATGAAAAAATTACTATACACATCTGCATTAATCCTCTCTTTATTTTTACTAAACGCTTGTAAAGATGAAGAAGCAATTCAACCTATAGCAAAACTTGGAACAGTTCAATTAACATTCGATAATGTTGTAGGAGAACAAGAATTACATCTCGACTCTACAGTATATACAAATATGTTTTTTCAAGAATTTACTGTAGCTAAATTTAATTATTTCATCAGTAACATAGAACTACTCACAAAGGATAGCGTTTACGTCCCAATGTTACAAGACAGCTCTTATTTCTTAATTAAAGAAGCAGACCCAGCATCTTTAATCGCAAATCTAAATTGGGTTAACGAAGGCGAATACATCGGAATGCGATTTGTTATTGGTGTAGATAGTTTAAGAAGTACAATGCCTATTACTAACAGAACTGGAGTTCTTGATGTAAGCGGGTACGCTTCGGATATGTATTGGGTATGGAATTCTGGTTATATCTTCGTCAAATTAGAGTGTCATAAGCCGGTTGTGAAAGGCGACCCAACACCAATAGTACCGTATGTTTATCATATAGGAGGATTTGGAGGAATGGATGGAAATCCGACCGTTAATAATTTAAAAACAGTAAGCTTAGCATTTCCAGAACCTATTGTTGTATCACAATCTAAAAAATCTAAAGTACATTTAAAAGCTGATGCTTTAAAAGTAATTTCAGGTTATAATGATATCGATTTTGAAAAATATCCAACTGTAATGCTTACTACGTTTTCAACGAAAATAGCGCAGAATTATAGTGTTATGTTTTCTATTGATAGTGTAGAGAATTGAGATTTTAGATATTAGATTTAGTAATTAGAATTTAGTAATTAGAATTTAGAATTTTATTTTTTAGAATATCATGAGTTATAAAAAAATTATTTTGCTTGGTCTAATGTTGTCTGTTTTTGTTGCTTGCAAAAAAGACGATACCTCTACAACTCCTGTAAATAATACCTTTACGGGCTTTGTGAAACCAACATCATTTCCAACTCCTGTATATAGATTTGAATATAATCCAGTGAATCAGGCTGGATTTGAATTAGGAAGAAAATTATTTTACGACGGACGATTATCCAGAGATGGAAGTATTTCTTGTGGTTCTTGTCATCAACAAGGATCAGGCTTTGCACAGTTCGATCATCCGGTTAGTCATGGCGTAGATGATAAACTTGGCGTGCGTAATTCACCTGTAATTCAAAACATGGCATGGGCTCCATTTTTCTTTTGGGATGGTGGAGTGTTCGATTTAGATTTATTCCCTTTTGCACCTATTCAGAATCCGGTGGAAATGGATGAAACTATTCCGAATGTATTAGCTAAACTTCGTGCCGACTCTAAATATCCAACCTTATTTAAAAATGCATTTGGTGATGATAGTATCACCGGAACTCGAATGGTACAAGCGCTTTCGCAATTTATGAATATGCTCGTGAGTAGCAATTCTCGTTACGATAAATTCATGGCTGGCGATGCTTCTGCAATGAATGCTGATGAAGTAGAAGGTATGTCGATATTTATGCAACACTGTAACCGTTGCCATACTGCACCTTTATTTACTGACCATAGTTTCCACAACAACGGTATTACTCGTCTAACAGATAAAGGTAGATATCAAATCACTTTGAATAACGACGACATGTATAAATTCAAAACACCTACTTTGAGAAACGTTGAGAAAAGCATGCCGTATTTTCATGATGGAAGAACTAATCTTTTAGCGGATGCAGTAAATCATTATAGTACAAACATACCTGCGGGAAGCACTGTAGATACTGCACTTATAGGCGGATTACCTTTATCTAGTGATCAGAAAAATAAGCTTGTTTTATTTTTGAAAACCTTAACCGACGATACGTTTTTACACGATGCTCGCTTTAGCGAACAATAGAAGCTTTTGATTTCTCTATCACTTCTTCGTAATACTTTTCGTACACAGGCATAATTTGTTTAATGTCGAATGTTTTCGCATGTGCTAACGCATTCTCTTTAAATTGTTGCAAGCGTTGCTCGTCTTCCAATATGTAGATTGCGTGCTCTGCCATTGCATCAATATCTCCTACTGGATCTAGGAAACCTGTATATCCATTGATGTTCAGCTCTGGTATACCTCCTGCATTAGATGAAATAACAGGCAATTTACAAGCCATCGCTTCTAGCGCAGCTAAACCGAAACTTTCAGTTTCAGAAGGTAAAATAAATAAATCCGATACTGATAAAATTTCTTCTACCGCATCTAATTTTCCTAAGAATCTTACTTCATCTTTTAAATTCAAATCTCTACACAATTGCTCCACTTCTACCCTTTCCGGACCATCACCGGCAAGCAATAATTTCGCTGGGATTTTTTCTAAAACTTTAGCAAATATTTTCACCACATCTTCCACTCTCTTTACTTTTCTAAAGTTTGATGTATGCACAATGATCTTCTCATCATTCGGTGCAATTGCTTTTTTGAAATGATTTTTAGATTTATGATTGAATCGTTCTAAGTCGATAAAGTTTGGAATAACTTTTATTTCATTTTTAATATCGAAAAATGAAAGTGTATCCATTTTCAAATTTTCAGATACAGCAGTAACTCCATCCGATTGATTAATCGAAAATGCAACTACTGGTTTGTATGTTCTATCTCTACCAACTAATGTAATATCTGTACCATGTAATGTGGTAACTACTGGAATGTGAATACCTTGTTCAGCTAAAATTTGTTTCTCCATATATGCTGCAGAAGCATGAGGTATAGCATAATGTACGTGTAATATATCTAATTCTTCATATTGTACCACATCTACTAATCTGCTTGCTAAGGCTAATTCGTATGGGGGGTAATCAAATAATGGATATTTAGAAACTGTTACTTCGTGATAAAATAAATTTTCAGAAAAGAAATCTAATCGTGCAGGTTGACTATAAGTAATGAAATGAACCTGGTGACCATGATCAGCAAGGCACTTACCTAATTCTGTTGCAACAACACCACTACCTCCAAAGGTTGGGTAACATACGATTCCTATTTTCATTTTGTAAATATACTATTGATAAATTAACTAAGTATTAACATTACTCTACCCTATTTGTTCTTGAAAAAGAAATATACAGAAAGCAAGAGCAATAAAAATCCAAATACGTGATTCCAAGCAATCTTTTCAGATTTAAAAAAGAACAGAGTAAATATCATGAACACTGTAATGGATAAAGCTTCTTGAATGATTTTCAATTGTAATAAGGTAAAAGGACCACCATTCTCTTTGTATCCAATTTTATTTGCAGGCACTTGAAACATATACTCCAACAAAGCAATTCCCCAAGAAATAAATATAATGGCGAATAAGCCTAAACTTTTCGACCAGTCCATATCCTTAAATCTCAAATGCCCATACCAAGCTAAAGTCATGAAAACATTAGAAATTGTTAAAAGTAATACGGTGTATAACGACCTCATTTTTGAACTACGGCTTGTGGAATTTTAACATAATACCCTGTGCCATCATAAACGCGCTTACGGGGATGCTCCATACAAGTAGATGAACAACATCCTTCCATTTTTGTACCACATTCATCACACTGAGTGATGTGCTCATTACATTCTGGATTAGCGCAGTTAATCATTTTAGCAGTTTCTTTTCCGCAGTTATAGCATTTAGAAACAACTTTCGGGTTTACGGAATTCACATCAACTGTTAAACGATTATCAAACACATAACATTTGCCCTCGAAATCTTTTCCACCTGCTTCTTTTCCATATTTCACAATTCCTCCATGCAATTGATAAACTTCAGGAAAACCTTCTTTTAAAAGCAATGCACTTGCTTTCTCACATTTGATACCTCCAGTGCAATAGGTCAATATTTTTTTGTCTTTGTATTGAGCTAACTCATTTATTTTCGATGGAAAATCTCTGAAATTGTCGATATCTAAGGTAACTGCATTTTTAAATCTACCTACATTGTGTTCATAATTCGAACGAACATCTAAAATCACAACATCATCACGATCAATCATTTCCATGAACTCCTTTGGTTCCAAATGAACTCCTGTTTGTTTAGTTGGATCGATAATATTCGGATCTCTTAACCCAGAATGAACAATTTCCGATTTGTATCGAACATGCATTTTGATGAACGAAGGTTCATCTACCTCATCAATTTTAAAGTCGGTATGTGCGAAACGAGGATCGTTTAATACATAGTCCATGTATTGCTTACATTGCTCTGATGTACCCGAAACTGTGCCATTTAAGCCCTCATCGGCAATAATAATTCGACCAACTAAGCCAACAGACTTACAAAATTGAAGATGTTCTTGTGTGTATTGCTCGGCATTCTCAATGCGCGAATAGCAATAATAGAGTAAAGTTTGATATGTCATATTCCATTGATACCGCTGCAAACGGCGTTAAATGCGACGCAAATATAGTATTAAGATTTGAGATGTTAGAATTGAGAAAACAATATCTAGCTGTATTGTAATTAATGAGTTTCTAATATCTAACATCTCAATTCTATTTACTAGATTTGTAGTCTAGAATCAAGCATTTTATACCATGTACAACACTTTAAAGCCTGTATTAGAGGCTGAATTAGCTGAAATTGAAAAAGCAGGTCTATACAAAAGAGAACGTATTATCATTACGCCTCAAGGGGCAGATATTAAGGTAAACGATGGCAAATCGGTTATTAATTTTTGCGCGAACAATTATTTAGGACTTTCTTCGCATCCCAGAGTAACCGAAGCTGCTAAAAAAGCTATCGATACACATGGTTTTGGAATGTCGTCTGTACGTTTTATTTGTGGTACTCAAGATATACACAAAGAGCTTGAA
>CAZYBY010000397.1:0-1948 GCA_964645385.1 uncultured Sphingobacterium sp. | reverse complement strand
AGGAAGTATAACGGTTACATCACCTGCGAGTCTTTATAGTTTTGATGGTGGTGTGACATGGGGAACTTCGAATACAATTAGTGGTTTATTGCCGGGCTACTATGAAGTAAAAATTCAAACGGTTGCGGGTTGTACTTCTTACAATTCAGGGGTACAAATTTCGCAATTTCAAGCCCCATTCCCCAATTTCACAGTGGATCAACCTGATTTTTGTGGCGATACGGGTACCATTACTATTACCACTGTAGCCGATTTCTATAGTTTTGACGATGGAGTAACTTGGGTTACGAATCCAACTGCAACAGGTTTACCTTCTGGGACATACAATATTCGAACAAAAGATAGCAATGGGTGTTTTTCCAATTACTATGCGGTTGAATTGGATGGCGAATTTTTAGACCCGCCTACATTTGATAAAATAGATCCCTATTGTGGGAATTTAGGAAGTATCACCATTACAACTCCAGCCACAGCTTATAGTTTCGATGGTGGACAAACATGGCAAAATTCAAATACGTTAACCAATTTAGTGGCGGATAGTTATATTATCAAAATCAAAGATGCATTGGGGTGTACCTCTCCAAATGTTTATGTGTATCTCGATAATCTCGAAACCAACTATCCCGATTATATCGTCGATGAACCGGGTTGTAATAAATACGGTACTATAACCATAAAAACAACAGGCGATTTGTATAGTTTTGACGGAGGAGCGACTTGGGGAACATCTAATATACTCTATCCTGTCAATGGTGGAACGTCTTATCAAATTAAGGTTATGCGTTTACCTTCTTGTTATAGTTTGACAAGTACGGCTTATGTTTACAATATGTTTATACCCAATCCAGATGCCCATGATTATGCTACCGATTATTGTGATGATTTGAATGATGGGAGTGAAATTATAGATTTGACGCTATACCAATCCAACCTGATTACCAATGCTACCAACTATAGTTTTAGCTTTTTTGCCACACTCGCTTCTGCCCAAAATAATGGTCCTGCAATAAACAACCCAATTACTTATACAATGTCCAATGCAAACAACGTTGTATTTGTTCGTGTAACAGATGGAAACAGTTGCTATTCCATAGTATCCATCACCCTTAATTTCTTGGATTCCCCCTACATTACCATGCAAGATGATTACACGGTATGTGAAAACAGCTTAACTTTTATTCATGCGGGTTATGGCTATTATTCCTATTTGTGGTCAACGGGTCAAACAGGAAACTATATTTTAGTGAATCAACCCGGAAATTACTGGGTTACTGTGGGTGAAAATCACAACGGACTCGTGTGTACCTCAACGAAGAATTTCACGGTAACTGAATCTGAAAAAGCGACCATTACATCTATTGACACCGTTGATTGGACTTTGGAAGAGAATGTGATAACGGTTATTGTCGATGGCATTGGCGAATATGAATATTCTTTAGATGGCAGTAACTATCAAGATAGTAATGTATTCGATCATTTAGAAACCGGGTATTACACCATTCATATTCGGGATAAAAAAGGATGTGGTATCGTGAAAGGGAATGCCCTACTGTTGCATTATTCTAAATTTTTCACCCCAAATGGCGACGGCGACAATGACCGATGGAGCATCAACTATTCCATTTACGAAGAAGGATTGATTATAGAAATTTATGACCGTCAAGGTAAGCTCATTCGCCAAATGAAAAATGGGTATGCATGGGACGGAACTTATAATGGTGCACTCTGTCCCTCTGACGATTATTGGTTTGTAGTGAAACGGGCCGACGGAATCATTCACAAAGGACATTTTACCCTGAAAAGATAATTTTAAGTTGTATTTTTGCTTAAAATTTCTAGCATGGACACCGACTGTATCGATTACCGCAGTTTGCACCAATTTTCTTCCTTAATTAAAGATTACCTGGATCAAAATCCGAAGGTGCAATCGTGGTATAATCGGTATCCT
>CAZYBY010000396.1:0-4787 GCA_964645385.1 uncultured Sphingobacterium sp. | reverse complement strand
AATTCCTTTAGAGTACATCACTCCATTATCACCCATCCAAACTGCAAAGTTTGTAATGATATAGAATATTAATGATGAAGCTACTGATCCGGCTGCAATGAATAGTGGATTTTTAGTGTTTCTGATTGTAAGCCCTAATATGGCAATTAATACAAATGAGAAATATACTGAAGGGATAAATCCAAAAGGTATAAATAAGTCAGAAATCAACATCGCAGCGATTGGCAATACAAATGCTAAACGCTTATCATTTAATCTAGCAGAACCGAATAATGCAATAGCACCTATAGCAGTAAAGTTAGCTGGATGTGGTAAAAAACGAGTGATTGCAGCGATAGCAATTAATGTTGCAACAGTTAATGTTGATTGTATAGTAAATTCTTTTTTCATGATATTTTATAGCTTTTCAAAAATAAGAAAATTACACTTTAACGGGAGAAAATTTATAAACAATATTGTGTTAACAATTCCGAATCTCATCACTAGTTTCACTTTATAACGAAATGAGAAAAATTGCTTAACCTTTGATTTTCGAATTCGATAGGAGTGGACGCCCTTTTAATTTTCTGTACTGGATACTCGACAAAAAACACTATAAAAGAAAATTTTACTGCCTTTTAGTATAGAGATAATTTAACTTATCATATTTGTAAAGTGTTATATAACAATATAATATATGTATTTTATTAAAGTATGACTATAGATATAGCTTAGTTTTAAATTAAAAATATATATAAATGCCAGAAAAATATTCTGTTATGTTAATATATTATTTTTAATATGTTGTTTATCAATTATTTAGTATATAAAACCAAATTAATTTTGAATTGCATTATACATTAGCTCAGTTCTCTATAATCAATACCCACTACTCACAACTCTTTAGTATATTTGTGTTATGAGAATAGTAGCAAACATTCCCCACCCAGAGATGCGGATAAGTATTTTTCAAATGAATCAAAAATATATCTTGAAACTAGAATGGGGACCATTAGAACAAGCCTTTAAATGGGATGAGTACGACTTTGCTGATCTGGATGCATTTTTAAATCACATCAAATCATCTTCAATATTTGAAAATTCAATTGAACGTTTTAAGCTAATGCTCGACGAAATACGAGTAGATTAATTGTTTTTGTTGTTAATTAGTGCCTTTGAAAGTTTTTTGAATCTCCAACATAGCATAATAGCCGACAAGGTTAAGCCCAGAGAAAGCGCAATCCAAATGCCTACACCGCCCATTTTTAGTTCGAAACCTAAGTAATATGCCAAGGGTATTGAAATGACCCAATATGCAATAAAAGTTACCAGGGTTGGGACTTTCACGTCACCCATACCTCTCAATGCCCCTAAACCAACTACTTGTGTACCATCTGAAAGTTGGAAAAAAGCTGCAATTATCATCAACCCAGTAGCAATTTCAACGACTTCAGGATAAGACATAAAGAATAATGGGAATATTGTTCTTCCGAGAATCATAATAATGGCCATTAGTCCCATAAACATCAATACCATTAAATAGCCTACATTTCCTGCACGTTTTAGCTGTTTAAAATTACCTTCTCCTAAAGCGTTGCCAACTCTTACAGAAGTAGCCGCTCCGATACCACTGGCAGCCATATATGTTGCTGATGCAATACTAATAGCAATTTGATGAGCTGATTGGAAATTTGGACCTAACATACCCATCATCAAAGCCGCTAATGCAAATGCCCCGACTTCAAATAAATATTGAAATGCAGTTGGAATGCCATAATTAATGATCTCCATAGATGTTTTCCATTCGATGAATTTTGACTTAGCTTGATGTAAATATGGTTTGAAGTTTTTTGATCTTAAAACATACGTTATCATTAAAACAGCCATTAAACTCCTTGATATTAAGTTGGCTATGCCTGCGCCTTCAAGTTCTAGTCGAGGTAATCCAAATGCACCATTAATTAGTCCATAAGTAAGAAATATGTTAAACCCATCTGCAATTAATGTTATAATCATCGCTTGTCGAGTGAAATTTAAGCCTTCAGCAAATTGCTTAAATGTTAAAAACAACATTAAGGGTACCATCGAAAATCCGATTATTCTAAGGAATGGAAGGGCCTCGATAACAACTTCTGGGGCTTGACCGAAATGATTTAATTGTGTAGATAAGCCATAGATTCCAAGAAATACAACTATACCTGCAATTATATTTATAATCAATGAATTGACTAGGTATTTACCACAAGCATCTTTGTTATTAGCACCAAATTCTCTTGATATATGCGGTGTTAAGCCATAAGCTATACCAATACCGAACACCATTAATACTGCAAAAACACTAATACCCAAAGAACAAGCCGCAAGTTTAATCGGACCCAAATGCCCAATTAATACCGAGTCGGTAATGTTTACGATAACATGTCCTACTTGACTTATAATAACAGGATAAGCTAATAAGAATGTCTTCTTAAAGTGTTCTTTTTTAGATTCTAATAACATTTAGGCAGCTGTATAGTATTCTGTTTTTTCCGAGCTATGCACTCGAATAACTCCCGAAAGTACTAAATTGACTAATATTCTCGAGGCTCTTCGTCGAGATATGTTAATTAATTTACAGAATTCCATTAAGGTAATTCTTTCGTTTTCGGCTAAGTATTCTAAAAGTGCTTTCTCTTTAGAAGTAAACACTATATGGGCAGATTCACCCTTAGTTTCTTTTCTTAATACATCGATAACGATTTTGCTCGCAAGTACACTTTTATCTTTAACTCGAACATAAACCCACCATTTATCGTCTTCAGATAGGGCATAATGAGGTTTTACATCACTTTCTTCAATTTCTACAGCTAATACTGTAGCACCATCAATTGTGTATTCTGTAAACTTTGGTTTTATGATAGGTTTGCAATAATAGGTTCCCGCTTTTATAAGTTGGTATTTTTCTTCTTCTTCAGACTTTACGCCTTTAATACTACCATCATCCATTACGCCAACTAAAATAATCCCACCTTTATTATTAGCGAAAGACACCATGGTTTTCGCGATTTTATGAACGTGAGTAATAGTCTTCTTGAAATCAAGTCGAACTCCTTCACCTTCTAATATCAATCTTTTGATGTTCATCGCGCTTACCTTCTTCGTTAATCTAATGTACTAATATTGATTTCAATTGATTGATAAGAATTATCAACACAAGTTAAAAGCCTGAAAGTGGCTTTTGAGAATCTTTTGTAAGTCGTAAATAGACTTCTGTTTTAGCAATTACATAAACATCACCATCTTTCGATTTATACCTTACTTCATGTGTATGTTTATATTTACCAATAGAATTCAACGACTCTTCAGCTTCTAGAATTTGTTCGTCACTTACTTGAAAATCTAAGTATAGATGTTGATCAGCTGGGCGCATGTAATGAATTTCAGCACTTTTCAACCATGCTTGGATTTTATAACCTTTTCGTTCGAATATCTGCCAATATAAAATGGCATAGAATGGGTCAGCCGCTGAAAAAAGAGCTCCTCCGAAAATAGTACCATTCATATTTCGGTTGAATATGCTCTTTTTAATTTTTACTCTACAGGCTTTAAAGTCTTTATCAATAGATACAATCCTTATTCTATTTAAAATGAATGGAGGATATGCATTTAAAACAAATTTGCCGAGTTTTTCAGAGAGTAACATGAATCAAAAATACGAAAATGATTACCACATTTTCGATAATATTTCAGCGTGATCTTTTTCACACATTGGATAAACTCTACCACTCGCTTTGTTTATGTTTAGATTTTCAAGTATTCTTGATTCCTCAGATTTAGAAATGTTTGCCTCAGATAATCGGGTAGGAGTTTTAATGCTTTTAAAGAATTCCTCAAGTTTAGAAATAAATCCTTCAGCTTGATCTTTTGTAGTGCCATTAATATCAAACACCATTTTACCTAGAAAAGCTAATTTTTCTTCAAATTGAGGATAGAAATGTTTCATCCAAGCTGGAAATACAATAGATAACCCTGCACCGTGTGCAATATCAAACAAAACACTTAATGTGTGTTCAACTAAATGAGATCCCCAGTCGCCATTTCCTTTACCAGTTACTAAAGAGCCATTTAATGCATTCGTAGCCAACCACATAATATTAGCTCGTGCATCATAATCTTCTGGATTTTCTATCACTTTAGGACCATATACTGTGGCTAATTTAATAATACTTGCGATGTAATGATCTGATAATGGTGATTCTGATTTCCCAAAATATACTTCTAAGCAATGAGCTATTAAATCGGCAATTCCATAAGCTGTATAATTTGCTGGAACAGTATATGTTAGAGTAGGATCTAATATGGATAGTTTAGGGAAAATATGCGGCGATGAATAGCCTTTTTTCATTCCTCCATTTGTGTCTTGCAACACGGTTGAGGAATTCATTTCGGTACCTGTTGCTGCTAATGTTAATATATTTATTAATGGCAGAGCTTTAGTAGGTTTTTCCTTTTGAAGATAGAAATCCCATACAGAATGATTCACATAATAGCCCATAGCTACAGCTTTTGCAGTGTCGATTACTGATCCACCACCAATTGCGATAACCATATCGGCTTCAAATTCCTTTGCTAATAGTACAGCTTCATCAGCATCTTCGAAAGTAGGGTTTGATTTTACACCTTCATAAGTTACTGATTTTATGCAGTTCATGTTTAAAGATGAAACCACACGTGCATATAAGCCGGTTTTTTTGGCAGAACCTTTGCCTAAAATGATAATTGCTTTTTTACCAATTAATTGTGCTTCTGAACCAATTCGATCAACTTCA
>CAZYBY010000395.1:0-1946 GCA_964645385.1 uncultured Sphingobacterium sp. | reverse complement strand
CTTGTCTTTATACACAGTAATTTGTACTGGTAAAACTTTGCCAGGTTTATCTTGTGTTCTTGCATTAAACTGCTTACAGAACTCCATGATGTTAACCCCAGCAGCCCCCAAAGCAGGTCCAACCGGTGGCGATGGATTCGCTGCACCTCCCTTAACTTGTAGTTTAACTACTTTACTAACTTCTTTTGCCATTTTTTAAAAAAATTTAGCACATCTATCAATTGGAAGCGATTGATGTGATTTATATATGTAACGAAAATTATACTTTTTCAACTTGCATAAAACTTAGCTCTAAAGGTGTTTTTCTTCCAAAAATTTTCACCATTACTTCAAGTTTACGCTTTTCTTCATTTACTTTTTCAATAGTTCCATTGAAACCATTAAAAGGACCATCAATAACTTTTACTGTTTCACCAATAGCATAAGGTATATTGATATTTTCTGTTTTAACAGATAGCTCATCCACTTTACCTAACATACGGTTTACTTCAGCTTGTCTTAAAGGAACTGCGTCTCCACCTTTAGTTTCACCTAAAAATCCAATAACACCCGTAATTGATTTTATTATATGAGGAATTTCTCCAGTTAGGTTAGCTTCTATCATAACGTAACCTGGAAAATACACTCTTTCTTTTGCTATTTTTTTCCCATCTCTTACTTGCACAACTTTTTCAGTAGGCACAAGTACTTGAGAAATATAATCAGCCATTCCCACACGATTAATCTCTTGTTCTATATAAGACTTAATCTTGTTTTCTTGGCCACTTACAGCTCGTACAACATACCACTTCTTTACATTATTATCAGCCATTGTATATTAACCTTTTAATAAATTAAAGAAACCGTTTAATATCTTAGTGAAAGATACATCAACTCCCCATGTTGCTAAAGCGAAAATAACAGAAAATAATGCAACTATAATGGTATACTTTTGGACTTCGTCCCAAGCAGGCCAAGTTACATTAGACTTTAATTCTTCGAAAGCTTCAGAAAAATATTTTAACATGATATTTTACTTTATTTAGCACGAGCGGAGGGATTCGAACCCCCATCAATGGTTTTGGAGACCACTATTCTACCCTTGAACTACGCTCGTATGTTAAAAAACCAGTGCCGTCAAAACGACACTGATTCTTATATTAATTTAAACTTGTAATTAGTCTAAAATTTCAGTTACCTGACCAGCACCTACAGTTCTACCACCTTCACGAACAGCAAAACGTAAACCTACTGATAATGCAATTGCACTTAATAATTCAACTTCAATAGTTAAGTTATCTCCAGGCATAACCATATCTCTACCTGCTGGTAAAGAAATTGTACCAGTTACGTCAGTTGTACGTACATAAAACTGAGGACGGTAGTTATTGTGGAATGGTGTATGACGACCACCTTCTTCTTTTTTCAAGATATAAACCTCTGCTTTGAATTTAGCATGTGGCTTAACTGAACCTGGTTTACAGATTACCATACCTCTTTTGATATCAGCTTTGTCAATACCTCTTAATAATAAACCTACGTTATCACCAGCTTCACCTCTATCAAGGATTTTACGGAACATCTCAACTCCTGTAATTGTAGAAGTTAATTTATCAGCTCCCATACCGATGATTTCAACAGGATCTCCAGTATTAGCAACTCCAGTTTCGATACGACCTGTAGCAACAGTTCCACGACCTGTAATTGTAAATACGTCTTCAACTGGCATTAAGAATGGTTTATCAACGTCACGAGCTGGTAATTCAATCCAATTATCAACTGCTTCCATTAATTCCATTACAGTAGCAACCCATTTTGGATCACCGTTTAATGCTCCTAAAGCAGAACCTTGAACAACAGGACCATTATCACCATCATATTGATAGAAAGATAATAAATCTCTGATTTCCATTTCTACTAATTCTAATAATTCAGCATCGTCAACCATGTCAACTTTGTTCATGAAT
>CAZYBY010000394.1:0-3060 GCA_964645385.1 uncultured Sphingobacterium sp. | reverse complement strand
CTGTTGACTGTCATGCCTGGAACCTTATCGGTCTTCAGTCCTATCAAAGAAATCATTCTTCCGATGTTTAACCCTTGCTCCGCTTCTGGAGTTGCATTTCCAACGATAACATCATCTATCCATTCTTTTTCTAGTTGAGGGAATTCAGACATCATGTGTGAAATAACATCCGATGCTAAATCATCCGGACGATAAAAACGAAGTTTACCGCGTGGTGCTTTGCCCACTGCCGATCTATATCCTGCTATAATATATGCTTCTTTCATATTAGTTACGAAGTGGTTTACCACCTTTTAAAATAGCCTGTAATCTTTCTAATGTTTTTCGTTCAGCACATAATGATAAAAATGCTTCACGTTCTAAGTCTAATAAGTATTGTTCTGAAACTAAGGTTGGCTCACTTAAATCGCCACCACATAATACATACCCTAGCTTCTCAGAAATCTTCTTGTCGTGTTCAGAAATATAATGACCAGAATACATGGTATTCGCACCTGCATAAACCATTCCTAAACCCTGTCTGCCTAATACTTTAATATCAGTTCGCTCAGTAGGTCGTACATAACCAGCATCCGCTAATTCAATTGCTTTTTGTTTTGCATCTGTAAGCAATCTATTTTGATTCATACTGATGGCAAATTGACCTTGTTTTAAATAACCAAGTTCATAAGCTTCTTCACCCGATGTTGAAACTTTTGCCATTCCAATTGTCAAGAATTTTTCTCTTAATGTGTTTAGTTCATAATCCCCATCTCTATAAGCATCTGCAAATCTTAAAGCAAATTCTTTTGAACCGCCACCACCGGGAATAACACCCACACCAAACTCTACTAGTCCCATATAAGTTTCTGCATTCGCCTGAACAAAGTCTGCATGTAAGCATAATTCGCAACCACCACCAAGTGTTAAATGATGCGGTGCTGCAACTACAGGTATAGATGAATATCGAACACGCATCATCGTTTTTTGAAATTGACGAATAGCGAAATCGATTTCATCATATTCTTGTTCAACCGCCATCATAAATATCATTGCTATGTTTGCCCCTGCTGAGAAATTCGCACCTTGGTTTCCAACAACTAATCCTTTATAATTTTGCTCCGCTAAATCGATGGCTTTATTTATCCCTTGTAATACTTCACCTCCAATGGAATTCATTTTAGTATGAAATTCACAATTAATAATTCCGTCTCCTAAATCAGAAATAGTTACTCCAGAATTACTCCAAATTTTATTGTTCTTTCTGATGTTATCTAAAATGATAAATGATTCCGCACCTGGTATAGCTTGATATTCATTAGATTTTTGATCGTAATATTGAAGCTTAGCATTTTCAGTATTATAGAAAGTGCTTTTACCAGAATTCAACATTTCATTTACCCAAGTTGCAACTTCCAAGCCCTCTTTCTGCATTGCATCAATAATGTTCTTCACACCTAATACATCCCAGATTTGAAAAGGACCTAATTCCCATCCAAATCCTGCACGCATTGCATCATCTAAGCGGAATAAATCGTCTGTAATTTCTGGGATTCTGTTGCTACAATATGCAAACAACTTGTACATTGTTTTACGGAAAAATATTCCAGCGGTATCTGTTGCAGAATGTAAAAATTGCAATCTATCTTTTAGATTCTCCATTGTTTTCATGGCCTCTAAAGATGAAGATTTGAATTTCTTCTTAGATTCGTATTCTAGAGTTTTTAGGTTTAGTGATAAAATTTCTTTTTCACCTTTATCATTTTTAATCTTTTTATAGAAGCCTTGTTTCGTTTTATCACCCAACCAATTATTAGCTTCCATTTTTTCGATGAATTCAGGAATTTTAAAGGCTTCTTTCGACTCATCGTTTGGAAGATTATCTTGCAAACCACGCGCAACTTTTATTAATGTATCTAACCCTACAACATCCGTTGTACGGAAAGTTGCAGATTTTGGTCGACCTACAATAGTTCCGGTATAACGATCAACTTCATCAATACTTAAACCCATTTCATCTACTAAATGGAATAAAGATAAAATTGAGAATACTCCTATTCTATTAGCAATAAATGCTGGTGTATCTTTACATAAAACTGTTGTTTTACCTAAATATAAATCGCCATAATGCATTAAGAAATCTATCACTTCTTGAGAAGTATTGCTGGTAGGAATAATTTCAAGCAATGGAAGATATCTTGGTGGATTAAAGAAATGTGTTCCACAGAAGTTTTTCTTAAAATCATCTGATCTATTCTCAGACATTAAATGAATTGGAATTCCTGATGTATTCGAAGTGATTAAAGACCCAGGCTTTCTATATTGCTCTACCTTCTCAAAAAGACTTTGTTTTATTCCTAAGTTTTCTACTACTACTTCTATCACCCAATCGCAATCACTAATTTTCGAAAGATCATCTTCAAAATTTCCTGTTTTAATTAATTTCGATGTCGACTTTGTAAATACTGCAGAAGGATTTGACGATAACGTTTGATTTAATGCATCGTTTACAATTCTGTTTTTTACAGAAAGTGTTTCTAATGTAAGTCCCGCCGAAGCCTCAGCATCTGTTAAAGTTTTCGGTGCAATGTCTAAAAGCAAAACCGAAACTCCTGCATTCGCAAAATGGCAAGCAATTCTGGAACCCATTACTCCGGAACCTAGTACTGCAACCTTATTAATTCTTCTCATAGCAAAATGTTTATGCGTATAGTTGTTCAATTCTATCATTGTACTTTAATAGAATTGCTTTTCTCTTCATGCTTAATTTTGGTGTTAGTTCACCAGCGTCTATTGTAAATTCTTTTGGTAATAAAATGAACTTTTTAAGTTGTTCCCAATTACCTAGATTTTGATTAAAGTGATCAACTTCTTTTTGAATACGCTCAATAACTAAATGATTATTTACCATCTCTTCATTGTTTGTATAGGTGATACCTTTAATTGTGCACCAATCTTTTAGGTATTTAAAATCAGGTATTATTAAAGCTGCTGGGAATCTTCTGTTTTCTCCAATAACCATTATCTGTTCAATGAACTTAGACTCTTTGAATTTATTTTCGATAATTTGTGGAGCGATAT
>CAZYBY010000393.1:0-16869 GCA_964645385.1 uncultured Sphingobacterium sp. | reverse complement strand
CTCCGAAGTATAGGCTGGTTAAAACCAATATTAATTGGCTTTACATGGGCGGGTGTTGTTACTATTTTTCCTGTGGTAATGAACAGTATCGAAAACAACATTTCTCTAAATTTTCAAATCATTAATGTTTTATTATTTATCAAAAACATGATGTTTGTTTTAGTGCTTTGTATTTTATTCGACATTAAAGATTATGCTGCTGACTATAATCAAAGTGTTAAAACTTTTGTGGTGAAATATGGATTAAGAAATACTTTGTATTATATATGCTTACCCTTGGCATTATTAGGGTTGGGTACATTTATTGGATTCGGTTTGATAAAAAACTTTTCTGCATACAAAATAATATTCAATACTATTCCATTTGTATTTCTATTTATTGTTGCATATTCCATGCGAAATAGAAAAAGTATATTTTATTATTTATTTATTATCGATGGACTAATGATAGTAAAGGCAATATGTGGTTCGATTGCTATGTATTTTTTCTCATAAAAAAAGCTACCTCTTTTCAGAGATAGCTTTTCGTAAGCGTGTTTGTAAAACCTTATTTTTATTTAATGTTGAATGAATAGAAGTATTTAGAGTACGGATTCTGAGGATAAACTCCCTCAACTAATAACATATTGCTTTCACTTGAATTTATTGCTTCATCAACCTCTTCCGCATTGTTAACTGATTTGTTGTTTAATCTAGTTATGATAAATCCATCTCTAATTCCATTATTTTTTAAGCGCCCAGCTCTCAAACCACTAATCTTAACACCACTTTCAATTTTTAAGCTCTTCTTTTCTGAATCACTTAATTTTGAAAAGTCTGCACCTAAAACTGCATTAGCACTAACAGCTTCTTTTTTCTTTAATTCAGTTAGATTATCCTCACCTCTTAATATTACTGCGATTAATTTTTCTTTTGAATCACGTAATACTTTAACATCAATTTTATCACCTGGTCTATGGCGACCAATTTGCTCAGTCAATTCTGATGTGCTGTTTACATCAACTCCTGCAATAGAAGTAACAACATCTCCTTTCTTTAAACCAGCAGCATCTGCAGCTCCACCATCACTAACACCTGCAAGTAATACACCTTTTGTTGTTTTCAATCCATTTTCTTTTGCTACTTCAGAATTTACTTCTTGAATTTGCACACCTAAAAATGCTCTTTGAACTTTTCCATATTCCAACAAATCATCCATCACTTTACGAACTAAATTTACTGGCACTGCAAATGAATAACCTGCATAAGATCCTGTTTGAGATGCTATCGCAGTATTGATTCCAATTAATTCACCTTTGGTCGAAACTAATGCACCACCACTGTTTCCAGGGTTTACAGCAGCATCTGTTTGAATAAATGATTCGATTGGAAATTTAGTTACACCATTATCACCAATAATATTTATGTTTCTTCCTTTTGCAGAAACAATTCCCGCTGTTACTGTAGATGTTAAATTAAATGGATTACCAACTGCTAATACCCATTCTCCAATTTTAACGTCATCAGAATTCCCGTAAACGATAAATGGTAAATTCTCCGCATCAATTTTTACTAAAGCTAAATCTGTGTTCGGGTCTGTACCAATTATCTTTCCTTTGAACGATCTTTTATCATTCAAAATAACTTCAATTTTGTCAGCACCTTTTACAACGTGATTATTCGTTACGATGTAACCATCAGCTGAAATAATTACTCCTGAACCTGATCCCATTTGGGGGCCACGTTGACCGAATGGATTACCAAAACCAAAGCTCCCTCCATTGTCTCCAAAGAAATCACGGAATGGATCGAAAGTGTTCTCTTGGCTACTTGCGTTAATCGTGACTTTTATATGTACTACTCCTGGGACCGTCTTAGCTGCAGCAACAGTAAAATCTGTACCGCCTTCCATAGGTTCCGGGTAAACAGGCAAACTAGCAAACTGAACTTTCTGACGTTCGGTAATTGTAGTTGGGTTACTTGTTTCAAAAAATTTATATGCAGCAACACCAATAAAACCGCCAAGGCTTGCTACTAATAATCCGATAAAAATGCTCTTTTTCATAATTAATATTCTGTTTCGTTTAAAGGATTTTTTTATGCTAATTTATCATTTTCAAAATCAATGCCAGCTAAACGTTTACCTTTCACAATAAATTGCTGTACTTTTGTAAAAACCGCTTTACATATTCAACATGGTATTCCAATTCTATAAATATCAAGGTGCCGGAAACGATTTTATTTTAATTGATAATCGTCAGAAACTATTCCCCGAAAATAATACACAATTGTATAACAAATTGTGCGACAGAAGGTTTGGAATAGGTGCAGATGGTATTATGCTTTTAGAAAATATCGATGGGTACGATTTCAAAATGGTATATTTTAATTCGGATGGCAATGAAAGCAGTATGTGTGGTAATGGAGGAAGATGCCTTGTTCGTTTCGCGGAGGAATTAAATATTAGTAAGAATGAATGTCGCTTTTTGGCAGTGGATGGTCCTCATTATGCCAAAATTTCTGTGAATACCATACAGTTAGAGATGATTGATGTCAATGGATATAAATCTCATGGCAACGACATTTCCTTACAAACAGGTTCTCCTCATTATATACAATGGGTAAGTGACGTATATTCTTTGGATGTATTTAAAATGGGAAGAAATATTCGTTATAATGATGAATTTAAAGCCCAAGGAATTAATGTAAATTTCTTAGAATGGAAAAATAATGCCTTACATGTTCGAACATATGAGCGTGGTGTTGAAGATGAAACCCTTTCTTGCGGTACGGGTGTTACGGCTGCTGCCATGGCCTATGCTATAAAAGAAAATATAAACGGCGATATAAAAGTGCCAATAATTACCAAAGGAGGAAACTTAGAAGTGCAGTTCCATAAAGCTAATGATAAGTTTACCAATGTATTTCTAATCGGCCCTGCTGTAAAAGTATTTGAGGGAAATATTAATATTGAAATTAGTTCCGATTCAAATTAATATTCTTTACATTTGAATTTTTTTAGTGCTATAAATTGACCTAAATTTTTTTAGGATTCAATTGTGGTAAGAGTAGATAGCAAAAAGCCTTGTAAATTAGTATATTCCCTTTGTAAGCATCCCTATTTAGGGCATGTAATAGAACCTCATATTGTACAATTAAATCCAAATGGCAGTTTAACATTAAGTCATCGTAAACTCTATTCTCAAACAGCCAAAGAATTTGATGCCTTTTTAGATGATTCCGATTATAAACTAATTAAATTATTAGATCAACTAGATCAAGAGTACATTATAAAGAAATATCATAAAGAGGTTATTCGCCCAGCACAATATTTTGCAAAGATTTGGAATGAAAAATTATATGCTATCGTTCGTCCAATTATTGAAAAAAAATTAGTCGAAGCAATCGCTATGATTGGCGACAAGCCATTTTATGAAATGGGAAAAGAGGGCGACCCTGCCAATAAAAAAATAAATATTGCCAAAGAACAAACATCAGTATTATTCCATTTTAGAAGAAGTCCGGAAGGGACAAGGTATTTCCCTACCATAAAATATTTAGGGAATAGAATTGAATTTATGTTCAAGGAGGCTGAAATTATTAGTACCCAGCCTGCCTATATGTTGCTTGGAAATGATTTATTGTTTTTCGAACCTGAATTAGATGGTAAAAAACTCATTCCTTTTTTGAATAAGAGATACATAGACATTCCTAAAAATTCCGAAGCTACCTATTTCAAAAAATTTATAGGCCCATTGATCGAACGACATAATGTTTATGCTGAAGGATTTCAAATAATCACTGAGCAGTTTGATGCAAAGCCATATCTAAAATTAGTATATGCTTGGAACGATACCATTCAATTAGTATTATCATTTCAATACGGAAAATATAATTTTCTATACCAATCGGGCACTAAGGTTTCTGTTAGTGTAGAAAATAAAAATGATGAATTTGTATTTCACAGAGTGAAGAGATCTTTACAATGGGAAGCACAAAAAATAGAATTATTAAAAGAATTAGGTTTAACTGCATCTGATGGTTCGGCATTTATTTTAAAAACGAATGAAACTGAAGCAGAAGCAGGCACATATCATAAAATGTTGGAATGGCTTGCAGAGCATAATGAAACTCTAACTTCTGCAGGATTTCAAATTAATCAAGAAGAAGGTGGTAAAAAATATTTCTTAGGTAAAAGTAAAATTGATCTCAAGATAAAAGAATCTAACGATTGGTTCGATGTATATGCAACAGTATACTTCGGCGATATTGAAGTACCTTTTATCGAATTAAAAGATCATATTTTAAATGGTAAAAAAGAATTCTTATTACCAAATGGAGAAATAGCAATTATTCCTGAAGAATGGTTTGCTCAATATCAAAACCTATTTCATTTCTCAGAACACGGCAAAGAATTAAAATTCAAAAAACATCATATAGGTTTATTAAAAGAATATGCAGATTCTGAGTTAGCACAAGTAACTATAGACCGTAAACTTCAACGCTTAACAGAGTTTGAACGTATTGAAGAGGTAGAAATGCCAGCAAGATTTCTTGGGGAACTTCGTCCTTACCAAAAAGCTGGTTACGATTGGTTCTACTTTTTACGCAAATGGAATTTTGGAGGATGCTTAGCTGATGATATGGGTTTGGGTAAAACAATTCAAACTTTAGCCCTTCTTCAAAAAGTAAAAGAAGATGCTATCATTTTAAAATCTCAACCTAGCTTATTTGATAGTCCTCAAACAAATTTATTCGAGCAAGTAAAAGCACCTGTGAATGAAGTGCCAAGGACTTCGTTAATTATTATGCCAACTTCATTAATTCACAACTGGCTTAATGAAGCAAAGAAATTTACCCCAGATCTTAAAATACTTGTCTACACAGGTGTTTTCAGAGACAAAGATATTACTAGATTTGCGAATTATGATGTTGTATTAACAACATACGGCATCACAAGATTAGATATTGATTTATTTAAACATTACTTTTTCCATTATGTAATTTTAGATGAAAGTCAGATTATCAAAAACCCATCTTCAAAAATTTCTAGATCAGTAAGAACTATAAAATCGAAATACAGATTGGTATTAAGTGGAACACCTGTAGAAAATTCTGTTGTCGATTTATGGTCGCAAATGGCATTTATCAATCCAGGCTTATTAGGTTCACAAGCATTCTTTAGTGATCATTTTGCAACTCCGATTGATAAAAAACAGGATGAGGAGAAAGCAAATAAATTACAAATGATGATTAAACCATTTGTATTAAGAAGAACGAAACAACAAGTTGCATCTGAATTACCTCCTAAAATTGAAAACTTGTATTACTCCGAAATGAGTGAAGCTCAAGAGAAAATATACGAAGAAACGAAATCGTACTATCGAAACGAATTGCTTAAAATGATTACAGAGCAAGGTGTAGGAAAATCTCAAATTCAACTATTACAAGGATTAAATAAATTACGTCAGATTGCAAATCACCCTGCAATGGTGGATACTGATTTCGATGGGGAATCGGGCAAGTTCAGCGATATAATACATACCCTAGAAAACATCTTAACTAAAGGGAATAAGGTTTTAATCTTTTCACAATTCGTAAAACATTTAGAATTGTTCAGACAGTATTTCAAAAAACATCATATTCCTTTTTCATATTTAGATGGATCAACTACTAACAGACAGGATGTAGTAACAGAATTCAAAACGAATGAAGATATTCAAGTATTTTTAATTTCGATAAAAGCTGGAGGTGTTGGTCTGAATTTAACTGAAGCTGACTATGTATTTATTTTAGACCCTTGGTGGAACCCAGCAGTAGAGCAACAAGCAATTGATAGAACACATAGAATTGGACAAAAGAATACAGTGTTCATTTATAAATTTATTACAAAGAATTCTGTTGAAGAAAAAATATTAGCTTTACAAGAACGAAAGCGTAGAATTGCCGATAGTTTAATTACAACTGAAGAATCCTTTATTAAATCACTTTCGGAAGAAGATATCCGAGCAATATTAGAATAAAATGGACTTTAAAAAATTTGCTACAGCAAGTGCATTATTTGCATTTCTCACCACAGTTGCCGCTAGTGTTTCTATTCCAAATGGCGAAGTTCCTATTACCTTACAAAGTGTATTTGTATTATTAGCAGGATTAATTGCTGGAGCTAACATAGGACTAACATCACAATTAATTTATTTATTAGTGGGTGTATTTTCTCCAGTGTTTGCAGGTGAAATCCATGGAATGGACATACTAGGTGACCCTACTGTAGGTTTTCTATTTGCATTCCCGCTTGCTGCTTTTTTAGCTGGTTACATTGGTCATCAACAAAACATTTGGAGAATAATATTAGCTGTTACTATTGCACAAACTTCACTCTATATATTTGGTGTTATATTTTTCAAAATAAATACAGAAAGAACATTCAAAGATGCATTTGAAGTTGCCTTCATTAATATAGCTTTTTGGGGATATCTGAAATCTACAATTACAGGGTTGCTATATTTTGGGTATTTGAAGATAAGTAAAAGGTAACTGGTAGTTGGTAGTTGGATAATAAATCAAGTTAATTGTTAATCTTTCTAGCAATCAATAAACCATCTCTTATAGGGAAAAGCACATTCTCTACTCGTGGGTCTGCTTGCACTTTATCGTTGAAATCTAATAAAGCTTTAGTGTCTTTATCAATTTTGATGTTTTCGGCAACCACTTTACCACTCCACAAAACATTATCAGCAATGATATATCCACCAGTATTAATTTTATCGAAAATCAAATCGTAATACATAGCATAATTTTCTTTATCGGCATCAATAAATACAACATCATATTTATCATTTAACGTTGGGATTATATTTTTTGCATCGCCTAATAAATAATTTAATTTACTAGCATACTCAGATTCGTTAAAATATTTTCTTACTAAGTCTTCAAGTTCAACATTGATGTCGATGGTTGTAAGTGTGCCATTTTCAGTTAATCCTTCTGCCATACATAATGCCGAATAACCAGTGTACGTGCCTATTTCAAGGATACTACTTGGACGAATCATTTTCATAAGCATACTTAAAACTCTTCCTTGAAAATGCCCTGAAATCATTCTTGGCATTAGCACTTTCAGTTGAGTTTCTCTATTTAACTTCTTCAACAATTCCGGTTCGTTGTCGGTGTGTTGCTCTATATACTTAGCTAAATTTGGCTCTAAAAATTCCATGTTATTCAGGCATAAATAATAAACTACTCAATTTATTTTCTTCGAATAATTCATTTGATAATTCAATAATATCTTCAGCACTTACCATTTCAATTTTGTGATAAATCTCTTCGATAGTATCTGCTCTACCATGATCGAGAATGCTTTTACAAAATGCAATTAATACAGATAAATGATTTTCCTCTGCAAGTGAAATTTGTCCGATGAATTTTTTCTTTGCTTGATTTAAAGTTAAGCTTCCCAATTTTTTATCACGAAGTAATTTCAATTCTTTATGAACAAGATTCATACACTTATCCATTTTCTCTGCATCTGTTCCCATGTAAATACTAAATATCCCTGTATCACTCATTGGTGTAAAGTTTGCATCGATTGTATAGCATATCCCTTTCTTTTCGCGAATTTCCATATTCAACTTAGAACTCATACCCGGACCGCCTAAATAATTAGAAAGTAAAAGCATGGTAGTTTTATTCGGATCATGGATAGATAATGCACGAGTACCTATTACAGCATGACTTTGAACACTATTTTTTTGTTGAACAATTTGTTGAGCCTTATATTTATTTGGAGCAACGCGAATTCTATCTTTTGAATGCTTTTTTATTTTTGAAAAATATTGATTTGATAATGCTAACAATTCTTTTTCATCAACATTACCATACACTCCTAAAACAATGTCTTCTGAACGATAATGATTTTTAGTAAATGAAAATAGATCGGATCGAGTAATACCTGCAACTGATTTTTTAGTACCTAATATATTCGCTCCTAAAGGATGATTTTTAAAAATGATTTCTTCAAAATCATCTTGTATCGCTTCTTCTGGCAAGTCGAGATATGAATCAATTTCATCCATAATTACTTGCTTTTCCTTCTTTAGCTCATTTTCGGGAAAAGTAGAATTAAATAATAAATCATGGAATAATTCTATTGCTCTAGGAAGGTGCTCTTTCAAAAATGAAGCATGAATACATGTTTGTTCTTTGCTAGTGTATGCATTCAGATCTCCACCTACAACTTCCATTCGATTTAAAATCTGATATAATGATTTTGAAGTCGTGCCCTTAAACAGCATATGTTCGATGAAATGCGCTAAGCCCTGTTTCGAAGTATTCTCATCACGAGAGCCGCAATTAATTACTACGCAAGCGTGAACAATATTTGAATTGGGATTATTCTTATGTAAAACACGAAGACCGTTTTTCAGACTAAACAACTGATATTCCATCAGGCAAACATACAAATAATTAGGTGATTATAAGTCTTCTCCTTCTATATCATTTAGTACATTATAGAGTTCTTGAACTTCTTTAAATTTTATAGTTGCACTTGCTTTTTCATAGCTACTCATCAGATTTCTTAATACCCTTTTTAAAATCTGGATATTGCTACATGGCTGATAAAAGCTAGGGTGTGGGGCTACATTCAATTGCTTTAAGAAATAATCTACATCACGTTTATTAAAAATGAACCCTTTGTTAAATGCATTTACATAAAATAGAATTCCTTGTTGAACATCATGTAAATCTTGGTAGTCATTTTGCTCATCGATATATGCTAAAATAAAATGTTGAGGCAAATTAACACCGTATATAGGAATATCTAATTTTTGTGCAATTACTGAATAAATTATCGCAAGAGAAATTTGATTCCCTCTTCGAGATTCCATTACAATATTTAAATAAGAATTTTGAGGATCATTATAATTAGTTACGTTCCCAGTAAATCCATGAATATTGTATAACACATGATTTAAGATTTTAACTTTCTCAACTGGACTAGTATCATATCTTAATTCTATCCAAGCATCACGTTTAATAGCTTCAATTTGATTGATGATTTTTTGTTCATCAAGTTCTGGGTACTGATATTTTGAGATGGTTAGAAATCCATTTAGTAAATCGAATGCACCTGAGATGGCCCAAGTTTGAAGTTCAAATTTTACAGCATTGAATTGGATTTTATGAATGAGTTCTTCTATTCTTTGTTGAAGTACTACATCTAGAGTGCTTTCCCACGATTTTTCTAAATAAGGCACAACCTCAGAACCCATACTGAGTAAACGATCTTCTACATGCTTGTAGATTTCCGTATCTGAGTCGTCGAGCAACTTTATTAATGCCTCTAGTTCTTTAGCATTCATACTATCTAATTTACGATAAATACCATTTTTATCCTAAAATTGTTCTTCAAAATTCTAATTTTGGGCATGAATCCCATTAAAAAAGGCATTTCTTGGCTTAATCACTATATTTTTTCAAATACATTACATGGTACACATTCCCCATTTGTATATGCATTTTTAGAGAATACCGTTTATCAGCCTAATACAAATAAAACTGATAAATTCTCAGAATTGATCGAAAGAATATCTAGATCTAGAGACACTGGGAAAGTTAAAATCTTCGATTTTGTTAATACTACAGATGTTTTTGAGTTATATGAACGTGAAAAAACTATAGCAGATCAGAATTCTATATTCATATTTAAAAATATTCGTTATTCCGAACAAGCTTATCATACATGGGAAAAAATAGCCAAGGATTTAAGAAATAATATCTCTATGGACTTCTTTGAAATTGGTGTTTTATTTTTCGATCAAAAAAAACCTAAAGAGCATTTTAGAATATATTATTAGTAACTTTTTTAACTAAATTGCGTAAAAATAAAGTATGCAATTAAGATTAATACTTAGTACGCTACTTACCCTCTCCCTAATTAATTTATTTGCTGAAGGATCCAAACAATTGAGACCAAGCTCAACTGATTTTGGATATATTCAAATAAATGATAAGGCACGAACCTTTGCAACCTATACTGCTGCAGAGGATGAACGTTTATACATTCACGTAAAATCTGTTTCCGAAAAAATCTACTTTGGTTTTGGTAAAATTACAGATGGCGCCACACAAAAAACTGATGTTTATTATCGTATAAAAGACCCAAATGGAAACGTGGTGTCTGGACCAACAAAAATCCCAAGTACTGGAACTGGCTTTATAAGTAGTTATGCAAAAGCAGCTGCAGGACCAACAAAATTAAACGCTACCGGATATCCAGCTTTAGTATATAAACCTCTTACCACAGGCGATTATTACATTGAGTTTAATCAAGGCAGTGGCACTGTGATTACAGCTAATAATACTAATAAGCGAATTTTTGAAGATTTTGATATCACAGTGATAGATACAGTGGCAAATGTTGCTAAACCTGGGCGTTTATGGTCGAAAAATTGGGATATCACAAGCAATAGCGGAACAAATCAGTTTAAAGGAACATTTTATGTTTACTCAAACGATGGAGTTGTTACTTCTATCAATTTAAACGGAATACAACCACATGCTTTTCGTGTAGCTTGTAACAGTACAGGTTGTGTGAACACTGGTAATCCAGCAACCGACAGACAATCTAGAGCTGGGAATTATACTTATTCATCATATAAAATTTTCTTAAACGACCCTGATAATGTAGAATATCCAAGTGGTGTAATTGGAAGTTTACAAACTGATATTCAACTTACGGGTTGTGCTCCAAATTATTGTTTAAATGTTAGTACAGATGCTCCAGGATACTTGGAATTTGTAGTGAATTTGAACGGGCAACCGGGATATCAAATAGGTAGCTCAGATTTAATTTTCGGACAAAATGTAACTGCAGGAACTACTTGTATTCCTTGGGATGGGAAAGATGGATTAGGAAATCAAGTAACTCAGAATATTGTTTTTGAAATAAATGCAGAATACAAATTTGGACTTACAAACTTCCCGATTTTTGATGCTGAAAATTTTACAAATGGATTAATTGTTTCATCGATTCGTCCTTTAATAATCAAACCTAAATTATTTTGGGATGATTCTAATATTCCAGGAGGCAGTAGTAATTTAACTGGATGTACTAGTAATGCTTGTCATCCTTGGCCTAGTTCAAATTTCGGTGATGAGCGAACAATTAATACATGGTGGTATGTAAATGTCGTTCGAGATACAATTCTTTCAACTACAACACCTAAACCTAGTCCAAGTATTTCAGGCACAAATAAATTTTGTGCTATCGGAGAACCAACAACTTTCTCTACTCCTAATGTTTCAGGGAATAGTTATACATGGAGATCATCAAAGAATGCAATTTCAGGTAGTTCAACTAATGCAAGTATTAACTATACTACGAAACTTGGAATAGATACACTGACTGTTTTAGAAAGTAATATTTTAGGTTGTTATGAAGACAGTATTTTCGTCGTTTCTTATCCTATTCCTAGTCCTGTTATTAATGGAGATACCATAGCATGTGATATAAATACTGTTGATGTTTATTCAACCACAAACAATGTCTTAAATTCTTACACTTGGAATGTGAATAAAGGCCAAATTGTTTCTGGGGCTGGAACTAATTCGGTTGTAGTTCGATGGAATGCTATTGGCGAAGGTTATGTTGAAGTAATAGAAAACAATCCTAACAATTGTGCTACTACTTATAAAAGAAAAGTACAAGTAGTAGCAAAACCAGTTATTTCAGGAATTAATCATTAATTTGTTTTGATTCCTAATTCTTTTAATTGATCGTTAGAAATTGTAGAAGGAGAATCAATCATCACATCTCTACCTGAATTATTTTTAGGGAAAGCGATAACATCACGGATTGAATCTAACTCAGCAAATAGAGAACACCATCTATCGAAACCAAATGCAATACCACCATGTGGAGGAGCTCCGAATTCAAATGCATCCATTAAGAATCCAAATTGCTTTTGAGCTTCTTCGGCAGTAAATCCAAGCAGTTCAAACATTGTTGCTTGAAGTTCTTTATTAAATATACGTATAGATCCTCCACCGATTTCTGTTCCATTGATAACCATGTCGTATGCATTTGCACGCACATCTCCAGGATTGGTCTTTAATAATGGAATATCTTCTGGTTTTGGAGAAGTGAAAGGATGATGCATTGCATGGAATCTAGATGATTCTTCATCCCATTCTAATAAAGGAAAATCTAATACCCATAAAGGTGCGAAAACATTTTTAGGACGTAAGCCCAAACGATTTCCCATCTCTAAACGTAATTCATTTAAAGCTTTTCTAGTTTTATCTTGTTGACCAGCTAATATTAGAATTAAATCACCAGCTTCTGCTGAGAATTTTTCTTTCCATAATGTCAAAGCTGATTCATCATAAAATTTATCTACAGAAGATTTAACAACACCATCTGCTTGAACTCTTGCATACACTAATCCTGTAGCACCAATCTGAGGACGTTTTACAAAGTCCGTTAATTCATCTAATTGCTTACGTGTATATTCAGCACAACCTTTCGCACAAATACCAACTACTAGCTCAGCATCGTCAAACACTTTGAAATTCTTTCCTTTTACAACATCATTCAATTCAACAAATTTCATATCGAATCGAATATCGGGTTTATCTGATCCATACCATTTCATCGCATCTGCATAAGTCATGCGAGGGAACTCATGAATATCTATTCCTTTTACAGATTTGAATAAATGCTTTGCTAAACCTTCGAACGTATTTAATATATCTTCTTGCGTAACGAACGACATTTCGCAATCGATTTGAGTAAATTCAGGTTGACGATCTGCTCTTAAATCTTCATCACGGAAACATTTTACAATTTGAAAATACCTGTCAAAACCAGATACCATTAATAATTGCTTAAATGTTTGAGGAGATTGAGGTAATGCGTAAAACTCGCCTTGGTTCATTCTACTTGGCACCACAAAGTCTCTTGCACCTTCTGGAGTAGATTTAATTAATACAGGAGTTTCTACTTCAATAAAATCAAGAGAATCCATGTATTTACGTGTTTCTTGAGCCATTCTATGACGAAGTTCCAAATTCTTACGAACAGGATTTCTTCTTAAATCTAAGTATCTATATTTTGCACGAAGTTCTTCACCACCATCCGTTTCATCGTCAATCATAAATGGAGGAACTTTGGCTTCATTCAAAATCTCTAAATCTGAAACTTTAATTTCAACTTCACCTGTAGGCATTTTAAGGTTCTTATTACTTCTTTCGATAACAGTACCTTTTACTTGAACAACATATTCTCTCCCTAAAGTTCTCGCTTGTTTACATAGGTTTTCGTTCTCTTCCATATTAAAAACCAATTGGGTAATTCCATATCGATCTCTAACATCAATAAAAGTCATTCCACCCAAATCTCTAGATTTCTGTACCCAACCACTGAGTATCACCTCTTTACCTAAATCATTAATCGTTAGCGCTCCGCAAGTATGTGTCCTTAACATATATTTAAAAATGAATCTCAAAAGTATGATTTTCAAGCGAAAAATAAGGATGAAATTGTAGATTTGAAGAAAACACTCCTTATGTTCCGAAAATTAGAAGATTTTTACCGCGTTTGGGCTTATGAGTCTGAAAGCACTCTTAAAATGTTTAACGCTATTCCAGCTGATCATTTTAAAAACACTGGCTCAGAAAACATCAGAAGCATTGCACGTTTGGCTTGGCATATTTCAGAAAGCATAGCAGAAATGTTTCATCATGCTGGGTTACCAGTTAAAGGAATTGCTGATGCTAGTAAAGAAGTTAACGATATCGAAAAACTCAAAGCTGAGTATAAACTTTCTTCGGATTCATTAATTGAAGAGCTAAAAAAACATTGGACAGATAATATGTTAGACGAAAAAGTCAATATGTATGGTGAAGAATGGCATAAGGGTATTGTACTAAGTGTAATTATTCGTCACCAAACTCATCATCGTGGGCAATTAAGTATTTTACTTCGTCAAGAGGGCCTTACAATACCAGGAATGTATGGGCCAGCAAAGGAAGAGTGGGTAGCTATGGGTCTAAATCCGCTTGCATAATGTCTTCGCATCATTTCGTTAAAGAAAAACAGGAGCCTGCCATCTATATTCATTCTGAAGAATTTTTAGACATGAACTTATTGGGGCAATTGTTAGAATGGTGCCCATATGTAATTGCTGATGAGCATTCCTTGTACGTATTAAACCATGAGCCTATAAAAATCGATTTAGTAATTCATCGTGATTTATCACTTGAGGAAATACAAACATGGACTGCTAATCAATCGAATTTAAAAATATTAAGTTTGAAAGAAGATGAAGATAAATTAAGTACCGTACTACAATATCTCATTAATGAAAATCATTTCGCGATTAGCTTAGTTGCTTGTAGTGATGAGCATTTCGAAAGGATAAAACATTTAAACTTAGCATTAGACATTATTCAATATCATCAGAATTCAAAAGCGTTTTTTGTGAATCAACATTTTCAGAAATGGAAAGAAAAAGATTCGTTAATATCGATAGATTCAGAACCTATTGATACAAAAAATTTAATCAAACAAAATGAATATTGGAGAGTTATGGAAGACGGACTTGTAGAAATATTCGTCGACAAAAGAACATTACTTAAAGAGTTTAGCATTGAAAACTGAAGAACTAGAAAAACATGATCCCTTTGCTGCACTTAAATTCAAAGAATTTAGGTTTTATATTTTAGGGCGATTTTTCTTAACTATTGCCGTAAATTTCCAAGCAGTTTGTGTGGGTTGGCAAATTTATGAACTCACGAAAGACCCTTTATCATTGGGATTGATAGGTTTAGCAGAAGCAATTCCATATATTTTAATTGCATTATTTGCAGGTTACGTAGTAGATCATTATGATAGAAGAAAAATATTGATGAGTGCAATTAGTGTGTTAATCGCATCATCATCATTATTATTTTTCTTCTCTTATAATAATACACATTTATTAAGCTTGGGAACATTTCCTATATATATTTTAATATTTATCACCGGACTAGCACGAGGGTTTATAAGTCCATCTATGTTTGCAATAATGTCGCAAGTAGTACCTAAAAAAATATTCGGTAACTCTTCTACCTGGAACAGCACTGTATGGCAAATTGGTGCAGTTGGTGGACCAGCGTTGGGTGGATTTGCTTATGGATTTTTAGGAGTAGGAAAAGCATATTTACTTAATACATTATTTTTTGGATTATCATTTTTCTTTTTCTCATTTATTGCAACAAGAGAAATAATTCGATCAGAAAAAGTAGAACGATTAAGAGAAAGCATTACAGCAGGATTGAAATTTGTTTTTTCAAACCAATTATTACTTGGTGCTTTATCACTCGATTTATTTGCAGTATTCTTCGGAGGAGCAGTTGCATTATTACCAATGTTTGCTGATCAGATTTTACATGTAGGTCCAAAGGGCTTGGGAGTATTAAGAGCAGCACCTGCTGTAGGAGCTTTAATTATGGCGGTTATTCTAACATTTTACCCCTTGAACAAAGGAGCTGGTAAAAAATTATTATACGCAGTAGCCCTGTTTGGCTTGTGCTCTATTGGCTTTGCTCTATCAGGGAATTTCTATCTATCGATTTTGTTTTTAGCACTTGGCGGAGCATTCGACAATATTAGTGTTGTAATACGAACAACAATTGTACAAATGTTTACTCCTGATCACATGCGTGGAAGAGTATCGTCTGTAAATAGTATTTTCATCGGATCTTCAAATGAAATTGGAGCTTTTGAATCCGGATTTGCAGCTCGAATATTAGGATTAGTACCTTCGGTTATCTTTGGAGGCAGTATGACACTTTTAGTTACAGCTATTACTGCTAAATTTGCACCAAAACTTAGAAACTTAAAACTTTAAAATACTATTATGGAATTTTTATCAGATCCAAATGTTTGGATAGGTTTATTAACCCTTACTGTTCTCGAGATTGTATTAGGGATAGATAATATTGTTTTTATATCAATTTTATCTGGCAAACTACCTCAAGAGAATCAAAAGAAAGCTCGTCAGCTTGGTTTAGCATTAGCTCTAGTTACACGTATTCTATTATTACTATCACTGAATTGGGTAATGAGCTTAACTAGCCCAATATTTACAATTATCACTCAAGAAATTTCAGGTAGAGATTTAATTCTACTAATTGGAGGGTTGTTCTTAATTTACAAAGCTACAACTGAAATACATGAAAAACTTGAAGGTGAAAATCATGATACTGAAGTAAAAGGAAGAGTAACATTTTCTGGTGTAATTATACAGATATTACTATTAGATATTGTGTTTTCTCTTGATTCTGTAATCACTGCAGTTGGTATGGCTAGTCATATCGGAGTGATGATTTCAGCAGTAATCATTTCTGTAATCATTATGTTATTCGCAGCAGAATCAATAAGTAAATTTGTTAATAATCATCCAACAGTTAAAATGTTAGCGTTATCATTTCTTGTATTAATAGGGGTGACATTAATTGCAGAAGGTTTAGATCAACACATACCAAAGGGTTATATTTATTTCGCAATGGCATTCTCTGTTTTAGTGGAGATGTTGAATTTAAGAATGAAGAAAAAATCGAAAGTGTAAATTTATCTTAAATAAAAAAAGCGCAGAATAATAAAATCATCTGCGCTTTTTTTATGTAGTTATTTATTTTATTGAGTCGATTGCGGTTTGAATTTCTTTTTGTAAATCTTCAGATTTTGCTGCTGTTTTCATTTCTTTTAGAACACCTTTTATAGAATTTGAAACGAAAGGATTTTTGTTTTTAGAAGCAAGTGCTTTTGCAGGCTCAATACCTTCTTTAATTGTAGCATCATCCATTCTCTTAATATAGGTTTTGTAATATGGAATAGATAAGAAC
>CAZYBY010000392.1:0-5483 GCA_964645385.1 uncultured Sphingobacterium sp. | reverse complement strand
AAAATCAAATATCATCAATATAGGACAGTTTGTTTTTGATCACCAAAATCAATCCTTAACATTTAATGGTATTACTAAAAGAATTACTGAAAAAGAGTCTGATGTGTTGAAATACCTAGCAGAAAATGCTAATAAGGTAGTGAAACGTGAAGTAATGCTGAAGGATTTGTGGGGAGAGAATGATTATTTTATGGGAAGAAGTTTGGATGTATTTATCACAAAAATCAGAAAGTATTTAAAAGATGATTCCTCGGTAATTATTGAAAATGTATTTGGTGTCGGATTTATTCTCAATATTCCCATTAAATAGTAAATTTGGAATATGTCATTCAATATCTATATCAAAAATATGGTTTGTCCGCGTTGTGTAGCTGCAGTTGATACAATTTTCAAGGAGATTGGTCATCCTGCAATACAAGTGAAACTTGGAGAAGTAGTTTTAGATAAAGAATTAAATGAATCTAATCAGGAAATTTTGAAATCAAAATTAAATGCCCAAGGATTTGAATTACTTGATGATAATAAAAAGCAACAAATCGAAAAAATTAAGTCCATTGTTATAGAGCATATACATCATTTGGATGATGCAAAATTTCATTTTACAGAAATCATTTCATCTCAATTAAAAAAAGAATATTCACAGTTAAGCAAATTGTTCTCAACTACCGAGGGAATCACTATTGAGCAGTTCATCATTCTTCAAAAGGTTGAAAAAGTAAAAGAACTTTTAGTTTACGATCAGTTAAATTTAAGTGAAATAGCATTTAAAATGGGATATAGTAGCGTTGCTCATCTTTCATCTCAATTTAAAAAAACAATTGGACTAACTCCAAGCCAATTTAAAGCTCAAGGAATAGAATTAAGAAAAGGCATTGAAAGTATTTAACAATAGAATATAAATACTTCCCAGAATTCTATAAAAACAATATCTCTTTTCTACGCATATTTGTGTCAGAAAATTGAATATGAAACTTATTAAAAAATCATATCCTGTATTAAATATGTCTTGTGCATCATGTGCAAGTAGTTCAGAAAGCATGTTGAATGCCCAGGATGGTGTAATAACAGCTAGCGTTAATTATGCTAACGCCATAGCAAACATCGAGTTTGATTCAGATATTACTAATGCATCAAAATTAAAGTCGGCGTTACAATCCGTTGGCTACGACTTAATGGTAGAAGAAGGGGAAGAAGCCGAAGAAAACTTAGAAAACCTACAAGCCGATCATTATTCGGCATTATTCAAAAGAACAATTGGTGCAATTGCATTTTCCTTACCCTTAGTTATTATCGCAATGGTTCCTGCCTTAATGGAAATGGCTTATGCCAATTACATCATGTGGGCTTTGGCAACCCCAGTGGTATTTTGGTATGGTAAGCAGTTTTTTACTGGTGCATTTCATCAATTAAAATTTAAAAGTGCAAATATGGATACACTTGTTGCCATAAGCACCGGAATTGCATATGTATTTAGTGTTTTCAATACCTTGAATCCCAACTTCTGGCATAATCGTGGTATACATCCTCACGTATATTTTGAAGCAAGTGCAGTTGTTATAACTTTTATTTTATTAGGTAAGTTATTAGAAGAAAAAGCTAAAGGAAATACATCTTCAGCTCTTAAAAAACTAATAAGACTTCAACCTAAATCGCTTACCTTAATTCTAAATGATGGTTCATATCAGGAAATTCTAGTAAAAGATGTTCGTTTAAAAGATATTATCTTAATAAAACCTGGTGAAAAAATTCCTGTAGATGGAAAAGTAATAACAGGTAATTCCTTTGTTGATGAAAGCATGATTAGTGGCGAACCTATTCCAGTTGAAAAATTAGAAGGAGACAAGGTGTTTGCTGGAACCATAAATCAGAAAGGCGTATTGCAAATTAGTGCAGAAAAAATTGGCTCAGAAACCTTACTTGCACAAATAATAAAGATGGTGCAAGATGCTCAGGGTAGCAAAGCTCCAGTTCAAAAGTTAGTTGATAAAATTGCAAGAATTTTTGTGCCTGTTGTTATTGGAATTGCTTTACTAAGTTTATCATTATGGTTAATATTAGGTGGTGATAATGGTTTTACTCAAGGATTATTAGCCTTTGTTACAGTGCTTGTAATTGCTTGTCCTTGTGCACTTGGTTTAGCAACTCCAACAGCTATAATGGTAGGGGTTGGTAAAGCAGCTGAACAAGGTATTTTGATAAAAGATGCGATTAGTTTAGAACATTCAAAAAAAATCAATGCAATTGTGTTAGATAAAACAGGAACAATTACGGAAGGAAAACCTGTTGTTACTAATTTAAAATGGTTTGTAACAAATGAAATCGATTATCTAGATGTTTTATTCAGTTTAGAGAAATCCTCATCACACCCATTAGCAGATGCTGTTGTAAATTATCTTCAAAATAATGCTAAATATTTATCGAACTTAATTATAGAGAATGTTGTAGGGAAAGGGATTATAGGAATTCATCATAATGAAAAATTCTATTTAGGGAATCATAAACTTTTATTAGAAAATGGTATACTATTTTCAGAGGAAATAAATATTTGGACCTTAGAAATGTCGGAACAAGCAAATACTGTTGTTTACTTTGCAAACGAAACTCAAGTATTAGCTTGTATTTCCATCGCTGATAAAATTAAACAAACTGCAAAGTTAGCTATCGCTAAATTAAAAGCTCAAGGCATAGAAGTATATATGCTTACAGGAGATCAGGAACAAACTGCAAAAGTAGTTTCTTCATCTGTTGGAATAGAGCATTTCAAATCCAATGTATTACCAGCTGATAAGGCAAATTTTATTAAACATCTACAAGCGGAAGGTAAAGTAGTTGGAATGGTAGGCGATGGTATTAATGATAGTAATGCCCTAGCTCAAGCAGATGTAAGTATTGCCATGGGTACTGGCAGTGATATTGCTATGGACGTTGCTAAAATGACAATCATTTCTGCTGATCTATCTAAAATTCATCAAGCAATAAGCATTTCTAAAAAAACTGTAAACACTATACATCAAAATTTATTTTGGGCATTTATTTATAATGTGATTGGTATTCCAATTGCAGCCGGAATGCTATATCCAATTAATGGATTCCTATTAGATCCAATGATAGCCGGAGCAGCAATGGCATTGAGCAGTGTAAGTGTAGTGACAAATAGCATTTTATTGAAAATTAGATAAATTGTTCTTTTAGCAAATAGATATTAGATATTACATATTACATAAATTTTACTAGCGACGAGCTACTAGTAATTAGTAATTAGCTTCTTAAAACAAACATTATGAAATCATTTAAATTCAAATCAAACATTAAATGTGGTGGATGTATTGCCACAGTAACTCCATTATTTAATTCAGAATCAAGAATTGATAGTTGGGAAGTCGACTTAAACTCAGCAGATAAAATTCTAACAGTAACTACCGAGGAATCAGAAATTAACAATGTAAAAGAATTAATTGAAGCAACAATCGGTACAGCAGGCTATAAGATAGAACCATTAGACATATAATCTGATATCCCACATCCCACATCCCAAATCTAATATCTAAAATCTCAATTCTAGTCCCTATCTTTGCCGTATGTCAGACAGAAACGAAAAAGCTAAAAGAGTATTAGATAATTCTACGAAGGTAGTTGCAATTATTGGTGTTGTAGCGATATTATTTGCAGTATGGTTTTCCATTAAGTTTGCGAAAAGTAAGACTAAACAAGAGTTTGATAATCGCCAAACTTATTTCAATGACATTCATCAACACTTTAATAAAGATTGGGCAAATAATGCTTATTGGGATTCAGTAGGAACTGAGAATTCAGTTTACAATTCTGAAGAGGAATCAATTCAATATTTAATCCGTAAAGAAACTTTCAACGATCAGTTCAATGTGAAAACAAGTACAACTGCTCGTCCGGATTTATATAAGGTTTTGAATGCGAGTATATTGAAAAAAGACACGTCGAATAATCATTATCAAGTTCAATTAGCAACATTGTGCATGAATCCATTGGTATTACATAAAATGACTGTTTCTGCTCAAAATACTTGGGGCATTACACATAAATCTTATTTCAATCTAAAAAGTGTAATTACTTTGAAATATGATTCTTATAAAGATAAAGAAGGTATTGATAGTAAAGTACTTCCAAAAGATGTGTTATTTGAAGATCAATTACCAATTTGTTTACGTGCATTGAACTTTAAGGATTCTACCAATTTCAATGTAAAAGTTTTGGAATCTCAAATCACAAACGGTGTAGGAGCATTAAAAATTTATAATGCAAGTGTGTCTATGAACTCTGAAAGTGATAATACATTCAATGTAACTGTTAAGTTAGATGATCAAAATACCTATAACTATTATTTTGAAAAATCCTTCCCAAACAAATTATTGAAGTTCTATAAAAACAAAGTCTTATTTGCTAAAGCATTGTAATGATTACTACTACAGACCAACTTGGAACTGATTTTACGTTTAATGAAATTCCTAAACGTATAGTTTCTATAGTACCATCTCAAACCGAGTTTTTATTCAGCATTGGACTAGATGAACACATAGTTGGTTTAACTAAATTTTGTATTCATCCTGAAGAGAAAGTTGCTCAAAAGGTTGTAGTTGGAGGAACAAAAAATCTAAATATCGAAAAGATTCTAGAGTTAAAGCCAGACATTATTATTGCTAATAAAGAAGAAAATGAACTGAGTCAAATTCAAGAATTACAGAAACACTTTCCAGTTTGGATTAGCGATATCTACACACTTGATGAGGCTTATGATATGATGAGTAGTATGGGGGAGCTCTTTCAAAAACAAGTTATTGCAGAAGAAATTATTATAAATATTCGTGAGTCGTTTGTAAAGTTGAAATCACAACTAAAACCAACGAACGAAAGAGTAGCCTATTTTATTTGGAGAAATCCAACAATGCTTGCAGGTACAAACACATTTATTCATTATTTGCTAGAATTTATAGGTTTTAAAAATATATGTTCAGATTTAGAGAACGGCTCTAGATACCCAAGTGTTAAAATGGATGAAATAAACAGACTTCAGCCAGATAGAATCATGTTATCATCTGAGCCTTTCCCATTCAACGAAAAACACATCGAAGAGCTAACTCATATTTGGCCACATGCGAAAGTGGAACTAGTTGACGGGGAGATGTTTAGCTGGTATGGGTCGCGATTAATGGAATCTGCAACTTATTTCAAAAAGCTCCTAGAAGCTCACAAATAATCATTTGTAAAATATATTTCCCTTTTTCTCTAAATAATTTTACCTTTGCAGTCCAATTCGATGTATGAGCAAGGTAAAATAGCCTTGTTTTATTGAAAAGGTACGCGGAAGTGGCGTAATTGGTAGCCGCACCAGACTTAGGATCTGGCGCTTCACGGCGTGGGGGTTCGAGTCCCTTCTTCCGCACTACGCCCGACCAAAGGTCGGGCGTTTTAGTTTAGAAAAATTGTATATCATGAATATCACGAAAGAA
>CAZYBY010000391.1:0-8280 GCA_964645385.1 uncultured Sphingobacterium sp. | reverse complement strand
TCTTTATAGTTTCAGGTATTATCTTAGCGACATGTCGATTCAAGATGTATTAAAAAAATATTGGGGTTACGACAGCTTTAGAAATCCACAAGATAAGATTATCGAAAGTGTTATGGCCGGCAATGATACACTCGCTCTTTTACCTACAGGAGCAGGCAAATCGGTATGTTATCAAGTTCCTATAATGGCTAAGGATGGGATAGGTATTGTTGTTTCACCATTAATTGCATTAATGAAGGACCAAGTATCTCAGCTTAGAAGAAGAGGGATTAATGCAATTGAAATTGTAAGTGGTATGACTTCCAGGGAAATAGACATAGCTTTGGATAATTGTATTTTTGGAAATATAAAGTTTTTATACCTATCTCCAGAACGATTGCAAAATGAACTTGTTCAAGAGCGTATTAAGCGGATGAACGTTAACCTACTTGCCATCGACGAATCACATTGTATTTCTCAATGGGGGTATGATTTTCGCCCTGCATATTTAAACATATCTACTATACGAACAATTCTTCCTAAGGTACCAGTATTAGCTTTAACAGCAACAGCTACATCTCAAGTGGTTGTTGATATTCAAGAGAAATTAAACTTCATTAAACCAAATGTATTCAAGATATCTTTCGAAAGAAAAAATCTAAATTACTTAGTATTAAAAGAAGAGAATAAGTATCAAAGGTTATTGAGAATACTCGCTCGTGTACCAGGTTCGGCAGTTGTCTATGTTAGAAATAGAAAGCAAACGGAAGAGATTTCAAAATTTTTAAACGCTAACGGGCATTCAGCAGATTTCTACCATGCTGGTGTAGAAATGAAATTAAGATCTCAAAAGCAAGATGCATGGATATTAAATAAGATCAATGTTATTGTAGCTACAAATGCTTTTGGGATGGGTATAGATAAACCTGATGTTCGATTAGTGGTACATATGGATTTGCCCGATAGTTTGGAAGCTTATTACCAAGAAGCTGGTAGGGCCGGTAGAGATGGTCTGAAATCCTTTGCAGTGTTACTTTATCAAGATGCTGATGTTATAGAATTAAAAGCTAAATCGGAAGATTCTTTTCCTGCTTATGAAGATATTCCCACAACATATCAACATCTCTATAATCATTATAATATAGCTTATGGAGCTGGAAAGGATTTATCGGTAGAGTTTGATTGGGTTGCTTTTTCTAGACAATACCAAATCGGTATTCCTAAATTATTACAGATCATGAAATTGCTTGAAAAAGATGGATATATTCACCTTTCGGATGCTTACAAAAATGATACACGTATTAGATTTATAGTTAATCCGGAACAATTATATGCGTTCCAAATTGCTAATGCTCATTTCGATTTATTCTTGAAAACCTTACTCAGGTCGTATGGAGGATTGTTTGAAGATTATGTTGCAATTCAAATAAAGGATTTAATAAAACGTACAGGAATACATGAAGACGAGTTCAATAGGCAATTGAAATTGCTTCAATCTTATCAGATTATCGATTATTCTCCAGGTAGCCAGTTACCTATACTTGCATTTTTAGAAGAGCGATTGCAAAAGCAACAACAGCACTTCGACAAGGTTTATTGGAAGCAAAGAAAGCTGGTAATGCTAGAGAAAATACAGGGAATGAGCAATTATGTGCTCGAAAATACTTGTAGATCTAAACAAATTTTAGCCTATTTTGATGAATTAGATTACGACACTTGTGGGCAATGTGATGTGTGTTTATCAAGAAAAAACACTGAAAATCAACGAGAAATAAAAGAAAAAATCTTTCAAAGAATCATAATCGAAAGCTCAAAAGAAAATTTATCTTTGCCACGTATCTTGAGAAAATGGACTGATTATGATGAAAATCAGCTTAAAAATGCTCTTCAAGAATTAATTGATGAGGGTAGGATACAATATAATGACAAAAATGAAGTTATAGTAAAAACACAAAAGCATTGAAAAGTATAATTCTAACGGTTACCAACGATTTAACATACGATCAGCGAATGCACAGAGTGTCGACTACTCTTCACAAAGCTGGTTATAAAGTTCTACTTGTCGGACGAAAAAGAACATTTTCCATACCTCTTAAAGAACAAGCATACGCACAAAAGCGTATTAATTGCTATTTCGAAAATGGTAAATTGTTTTACCTAGAATTCAACATTAGATTATTCTTCTTTTTACTTTTCAATAAATTCGATATTGTTAATGCTAATGATTTAGATACTATTCTACCTTGTTTCTTTGTTTCAAGATTAAAAGGAAAAGAATGTATTTATGATGCACATGAATATTTCACAGAAGTGCCAGAAGTTATTCATCGTCCATTTACAAAAAAAATATGGGAAATATTAGAAGGCTATATTATTCCAAAGCTCAGACATTGCTATACAGTAAGCGAAAGCATAGCAACCTTATTTCAAGAAAAATACAAAACCAATTTCGACATCATTCGTAATGTTCCAATTCTAAACAGCGATAAAGAAATTTTATATCAATATAACGAAGAACACGAACGATACGTTATTTATCAAGGTGCTTTAAATCAAGGTCGTGGTTTAGAACCATTAATAGAAGCAATGCAATGGGTCGATCGTCATTTGTATTTAGTAGGCGAAGGAGATTTAAGCGAAGACCTTAGAATAATTGCACAGAAATTTAAAGTAAAAAGTAAGGTGAAATTTATGGGATACATAGAGCCATCTAAATTACCAAACATCACCAATAAAGCATATTTAGGCATTAATGTTTCTGATAATCTTGGCTTGAGCTATTATTATTCATTAAACAATAAATGCTTCGATTATATACATGCTGGAATACCTTCTGTAACAAACGATTTCCCAGAATATCAAAAGATAAATGAGAAGTATCAAGTTGCGGTTTTAACAGATTTGAATGCTAAGAATTTAGCAGACTCCATCAATCTCTTGTTAAACGATAATGCCTTATACACTAAGCTTAGAAGCAATTGTATTTTAGCTAGAGAAGAATACAACTGGCAAAAAGAAGAGCAAAAGCTTTTGGAAATATACGAGCGAGTAGCTTAACGTTTCTTAACTGCCTTCGAATAGGCAATAAGTTTAAAATAATCCAAGTACGTTAAATTGGGTTGTTCTGAAAGTAAATTCCTCAACACTCTATTCTCAATAATTTTATAGAAAAATTCTAGAATTGGAATTAATCCCATCTTTTGTAGTTTTAAAAAGAAATAGATTAAGCGAACATGTTCTTTTTCATCAGCCTTAAGAAAATCTTTTTCAATTCTGGCTAAATTGAAACAAGCCATTTCAACTTTATTCAAATAAATATCAGAACGCTCTACACCTAAATGAATAGTAGGATTGTCGATATGTAGTACCTTGTATTTATGACGCTCTAATTCTATGCAGAATAGTGTGTCCTCGTGTCCGTATTCCCTGATGTTTTCATTGAATTGCACGGTTTGGAATATGCTTTTTTTGATTAAAAAGTTGCAAGTTTTAACACTGAAATATGGTTCTTTTTCTCTCAATTTAGCTGAGATAGCTTCACGCTTATTTCCGTATTTCCAACGAAGCATATGTTTGCTTGATTTAGGGATGTTCTCATATTCAATGCCACCATAGACAATATCAGCTTTTTCAATAACTTCAATATAATTCGAAATGTAATTTTCGGATGGAATTAACATGTCGGTATCGATAAATAACAAATTGGGATGCTTTGCTTTATGAGCTAATAAATTACGCAAAGCAGACCTGCCGATGTTCTGATCTAAGTTCTCTACGATTACACCTGAAATGCTGTTTATTTGTTGATTATCTACCTTATACTCAGTAGAGGCATCATCAATACAAAGTATTTCAAAATCGATATTCGACTTAGAAGCGAGTATAGAAAGCTTGTTTACAAGCTCATAAACGGGATAATTATATATTGGTACGAGTATCGATAGCACATTGCAAATTATAAATTTTTATATGAATGATGCAACCCTTTCGAAATTACTTTCGTCATTAAGAAAAACTAGATTATGAAAAAGATATTACTTACCATCTTATTATTATCGGGAATAGCTATAGGTTTAAGTCCGATATTATTCGCAAAATCATTTGCTGTCTCGGGGCTCAAGAATAGAAATTCAGAAACAGAATATAGAGAAGTTAAAGGCTTTACAAAAATTGAAACATCAGGAGCATTCGAAATTAGAATTATTAAATCAGATACTTATTCAGTAAAGGTAGAGGCTAACGAAAAATTATTGAAAAGCATTGTTACAGAGTTAGTGGGAGATAAACTAGTAATTCGTTTAGATAAGAGTGGAAAAAATGATTGGGATTCTAAAATGAATGTAAAACTAATTACCATTCAAATGCCTACTCTAACTGCATTAACCTGTTCAGGAGCATCGGAAGTACATTCTAATGATATTTTTGATGTAGAGAAGTTTGAATTGAAAACTAGCGGGGCATCGGAAGTAGAATTAGGAATCAATGCTAAATTATTAATCTCTAAGTTCTCTGGTGCTAGTGATATCGACTTAAAAGGTAAAGTAGATACACATGCATTAGAAATGACAGGAGCATCAGATTTAGATGCAGAGAACTTACAAACTAGTAAATATGCAATTAACTCTAAAGGAGCTTCGGATTGCAGAATCTATGTTACCGATGAATTGTCGATAAGCGGTAGCGGTGCAAGCTCTATAAAATATAAAGGTTCACCATCTAAAATTACAAAAGATACTAAAGGCGCAACCGAAGTATCGAAATTGTAATGTTAATTTTTAAAAAAAATTGATCAAAGCCCCGTATTCACGGGGCTTTTTTTGTAGCCGAATAGTATGTTATAAAACCTAAGAAGTAGCATAAAATATCCCAATAATCGAAGGTGTAATTGCCGATTCTGGGAAATATCAACTCAAATAATACGGTTATGGTAATGAATATGCTAAGTAATTGAAAAAGAGAATGTTTTCGGTAGTATAATCTGTAAAATACAAGATTTTCGATAATTAAGATGAAGCTTGAAAAGAAGGGAACAGCAATTAAATCGTCTAAGTAACTATCTATAAATGCCATAGATACATGAAAAATCTTCTGTGAAATCTGATGAGAGATTCCCAAAATCAGAACAATTACTTCTATGAAATAAAATCTTAAAAGTTCTTTAGTATTTGGTCTATTTGATTGAATTTTCATCAGAAAATATTACTTTCACAAAACTAAAACTATTTTTTACCCGATGAGTATTCGTTTTACAGATCATCTTACACCTATAGAAAAGAAGAAAGTAATTAATGCATGGGCATTTTACGATTGGGCAAATTCTGTTTATAATTTAACGATTACCTCTACCATTTTCCGATTTATTGGACTGCTGTGAGTACCACGAATGGTTCTACTAAAGTTGAGTTCTTTGGTAGATTCTATGAAAATACAGCATTATATAGCTATGCATTATCCTTATCATTTTTAATTGTTGCACTAATTTCACCTATATTATCTGGTATCGCGGATTATAACGGTTCGAAAAAGAGATTCTTGCAAACCTTTTGTTTTATTGGTTCTGTGAGCTGTTCAGCTTTATTCTTTTTCAATAGATCAAATATTGAATTTGGAATATTAGCTTTTATGATGGGCACCATTGGTTGGGCAGGAAGTTTAGTTTTTTATAATTCATATCTACCAGAAATAGCTACCGATGATGAGCAGGATAAGGTAAGTGCTAAAGGATTTGCTTTAGGATATGTTGGAAGTTCATTATTATTAATTCTAAACTTAATAGTTATTTTATTTCCTGAATCTTTCGGAATACCTAAGGAATCTTCACTTCCCGCACGTATAGCATTTATGGCAGTAGGTATTTGGTGGTTTGGTTTCGCTCAATACACTTTCTATTACATGCCAAAAAACAAATCTGGTTTTAATTTGAAGCTTGATTCATTTTGGAAAGGATATAAAGAGTTAGCAAGTGTTTGGAATCAGCTCAAACAACATCGAAACCTAAAATCATTTTTATATGCCTTTTTCTTCTTTACAATGGGTATACAAACAGTAATGTATGTTGCTGCATTGTTTGGTAGTAAAGAGTTAAAACTGAAGAGTGGACAATTAATTGCAACAATTTTAATCATTCAGTTTGTAGCCATTGGAGGAGCTTATCTATTCGCATACATCTCTAAGAAGTTAGGAAATATTAATGCTTTGCTTATTGCATTATGCATTTGGGTATGCATTTGTATCAGTGCTTACTTTGTTGTGAATGCAAATCAGTTTTATTTATTAGCACTTTCTGTAGGTATAGTAATGGGTGGAAGTCAATCATTATCACGATCAACTTATTCGAAATTATTACCTGAAAACACAAAAGATACAACCTCATTTTTCAGTTTCTACGATACCTCAGAAAAAATAGCCATTGTTTTAGGTACTGCATCATACGGATTGATAGAAGAGTTAACAGGAAGTATGAGGAATTCCGTATTTACTTTGGGAGCATTTTTCATCATCGGACTTTTATTATTAACAAGATTAAAGAGAAATTAGTCAAAATCCCCTAAATAGCCTATTTTTGCGAGATGAAAGTCGAAGTATTTATCCCTTGTTTTGTTGATCAACTCTTTCCAAATACAGCATCAAATATGATTGCTATATTGGAGAATTTGGGATGCGATGTTTCATATAATCCACAACAAACTTGTTGTGGGCAACCAGCATTTAACTCAGGATTTTGGGACGAAGCAAAAGTAGTTGCTGAAAAATTCTTAAACGATTATTCAACAGATACCTATATTGTTTCTCCATCGGGCTCTTGTACAGGTATGGTGAAAACCTATTATTCAGAGCTATTCACAAATTCCGCTTCCCATAATCGTTGCAGGAATATTCAGTCGAATATATTCGAATTCAGCGATTTTTTAATCAATATTTTGAAAGTAGATTTAAAAGATTTACATCTAGATATGAAAGCCACTTACCACGATTCTTGTGGGGCCTTAAGAGAGTGTGGAATTAAGAAAGAACCTCGTCAGTTAATTTCTATGATTAAAGGTATAGAGCTTGTTGAAATGAACGATGTGGAAACCTGTTGTGGTTTCGGAGGAACTTTCTCTGTTAAATATGAAAGTATTTCAACTGCAATGGCTCAGCAAAAAGTAGAGAACGCTTTAGCTACAGGTGCAAAATATATTATTTCTACAGATGCCTCGTGTTTATTACATGTTCAGGCGTATATCGCAAAAAATCAATTACCAATTCAAACCATTCATATTGTAGATGTATTAGCAATGGCGATGAATGTTTCTACAACTGTTTAACATGAAAAACGTACTATACATATTCGTAATACTTAGCATTACTGCGTGTAATTCTTCAGAAAACAAAACCGCTTCAACAGAAATGAAGGCCGACTCAGCAGTAATTACCGGTGCACCAGTTCCGCAAGAGTTAGTCGATTTGAATAAGGCTGTGAAAGCTTCTCCTGGTAATCCTTCATCGTACAACGATAGAGCTAAATATTATGTGCTCCATAAACAATTAGATTTAGCATATGAAGATTTGGCGAAAGGATTTCAACTAGATACTTCATACATGCCTTTGTATAATACTTTGGCAGATTATCATCTTCACAAAGGAGAACCTGCACAAGCAAAAGCTGCATTGGAAAATGCTCTTAAAGTGAATAAGAAAAGTTACATGACTTATGTGAAATTAGGGGAGTTGTATTATTTAGTTAAGAAATACGATTTAGCTTTTGAAAAGATTAATGAAGGCTTGAAAATCAATAAATATTATTCTGATGGTTATTTCTGGAAAGGGATGATTTATAAGGATAAGAAAGAAACAGATAAGGCAATTTCGAATTTTATGACTGCTGTAGAGCAAGATCCTGAAAACTTCAAAGCATACATGCAAATGGGTTTGATTTCTATTGAAAAAGGAAAAGCTGATGCTTTAGATCATTTCAATGCAGCAATCAGAATTCGTCCGAACAGTACAGAAGGTTATTATGCCAGAGCTTATTACTACCAAACACATAAAGAATTAGATAAAGCCATTCAAGATTATACAAAAGTAACGGAATTAGATTCTACATATACAAATGCACATTATAACCTTGGAATTATTAGATATGAATTAAGAGTAGTAGATTTGGCATCCTTAGATTTTAGTAGAGTGATAAAGCTAAATCCTAAGTACGCTGAGGCATATTATATGAGAGGCTTATGCGAAGAAGCTAAAAATAAAAACCAAGAAGCAATCGCAGATTTGGAATTTGCGTTGAGTTTGAAGAATGATTATTACTTAGCA
>CAZYBY010000390.1:0-2052 GCA_964645385.1 uncultured Sphingobacterium sp. | reverse complement strand
CGATCACAATAATATCTATTGCACCTGAGCGAATTAAATTATCCGCAATCTCTAATGCTTGCTCACCATTATCTGGTTGAGAAATCAATAAGTTCTCAACGTCTACACCTAATTTTTTAGCATAGAATTTATCAAAAGCATGCTCTGCATCTATAAATGCTGCAATCCCGCCTTTTCTTTGTGCTTCTGCTATTGCATGAATAGCTAAGGTTGTTTTACCAGAAGATTCTGGACCATAAATTTCAACCACTCTGCCTTTTGGTAATCCACCTATACCTAAAGCTATATCTAATCCTAAAGATCCTGTTGAAATTGACTCTAATTGTTCAATTGGATTATCACCTAACTTCATCACTGTTCCCCTACCATAGGTTTTGTCTAATTTGTCTAAAGTCAATTGCAATGCCTTTAGTTTTTCTTTTGCATCTGCTGCCATAATCTATATGTTTTAATGTTTCTGTTACTAATATTTGCTAAAAATAATAGCATTTATTTAGCAAACAAAATTATTTTATCAACAATATATAAACACTTGATTATCAAGAATATAAAATTCATAGAATTTATTTCTTGCGAATCGACATCACAAAAATGCTTTAAATTTTAGCTATTGTCAACTGCATATATGCAGGTTTTTTTATGCAGGATGATAAATGCAGTAAATTAATATGTTAATATGTTAATGCGTTAATATGTTAATACAAGTATTTAAATATTGACATATTATAACATTAACAAATTAACATTTTAACGCATTAACATATTAAACAAGCAGATTTTCTACTGACTTTCGAGATCTAGGTGTAACTTCTCTAGTTTTAAATGGCTCTTCTAATTTTTCCGCTTCATCTAAATAACCTAATGCAATAATACATTGAGGAATTAAGGTTTCGTCGATTGGAAATTCTTCTCTGAATTTTTGTTGATCATATCCTGCCATTGGATGGCAATATATATTCATAGAAGTAGCTTGTAATAATAAATAACCTGTTGCGATGCCAACATCGTGAGATGCCCATGCGTTGGGCTTACCGCTTGCTTCAAAAGTATTACATGCATAAATACATATAAATGCAGCCGCATTTTTACACCAAGCTTGATTACCTGGCATTAAAGTACTTAAAATTTTATCGAACTTCTCATCTCCATTTTTAGCAGTTCTGAATTTCCAAGGTTGTTCATTATTAGCACTCGGAGCCCATGATGCCGCTTCAATTATTGTATGTAAATCCTCGTTAGAAATTTCTTCCGTAGAAAAACTTCTTGCACTCCATCTATTCTTAATTAAGTCTATTACTGGATATTGTGTGTTTGCTATCTTAACCATTTTTATACATTCATTGGTACTTCCATTAACAAGATCTCGGCATTTGTGTTTGCTTCTACTGTTAATTCTTTTACACCTTCTATTCCCATTCCATCTCTCGTCGATAATTTTTCACCATTAATGCTTACGTCTCCTGATAGTATAAAAGCATATACCCCATTTCCTTCTTTTTTAATTGTATATGTTGATGTTTTACCCTCATCAAACTTACCTAAATGAAACCATGCATCTTGATGAATCCATACTCCAGCATCATCTGCATTAGGCGATAAGATCTGCTGAAATTTGTTCACTCGATCATTTACGTCTAAGGTAATCTGATCATATCTTGGTGTAACATTACGAACTTTGGGGAATACCCAAATCTGCAAAAACTTGACTTGCTGATCTTTATTTTTATTGTATTCACTATGCTGAATACCTGTTCCTGCACTCATTACTTGCACATCTCCATGTCGGATTACCGTTTTATTTCCCATACTATCCTGATGCTCTAAGTCTCCTTCTAAAGGAATAGAAATAATCTCCATATTATCGTGTGGATGTGTTCCAAAACCCATTCCTTGAGATACTATATCATCATTTAATACTCTCAATGCTCCAAAATGTACCCTTGATGGATCATAATAATGCCCGAAACTGAATGTATGATGTGAGTTTAACCAACCGAAATCTGCTTTTCCTCTGGTTTCTGCTTTGTGTATTATGTGTCTTTCCATATTGTT
>CAZYBY010000389.1:0-1867 GCA_964645385.1 uncultured Sphingobacterium sp. | reverse complement strand
TTTAAAGAAGTTTAACGAGTTCTATTCTTCAAATAATACATATTTAACTAAGGATTACTTTACTTGTGATGTTCCATCTTCAAACAATAGTGGAGAAGATGATCATCATAGAGGTATTGTTGAAACAAACATCTCTAATGCTAATTTCAATATCTATCCAAACCCTGCAAAATATGAGTTTATTGTAAACTTCTCATCAGAATTAAATTGTGTTGGATCATTGAAATTATATGATTTAGCTGGAAAATTAATCTCTGAAGAACCAGTTTATGTAAACGTAGGTGAAAATCAATATAAAGTTGACTTGCTAAGCAAATCTATTAAAGCAAGTATGATTATCGTAGAATTCAAATACGATAATGAAATCAAAAGAAACATTGTTATTGTTAAGTAAATAGTTTGATTGTTAGTATTCTAAAGGGGCTACCGAAAGGTAAGCCCCTTTTTTTATTCATTTCAAAGGATTACTTTTAGTTTGTCGTCTATACGATAAAAATATACCCATACATGAAAAAAATCATCGTTTTTGCATTGCTTAGCATTTTTTGTAAATCAATTTCGGCTCAAACCTATAATGATTTGTGGATTCCTGATACGCTTAATGGTACAAACTTTAACCTAACTATTAAAGACACAATTAAGCAAATCAGACCTGGTAACCAAACCATTACTGGTGGGATAAATAACAATTTCTGGGGCCCAACACTTTTTATAAACAAAGGCGATACAGTGCATATGAATGTGAGAAATAAGCTTAATGATAGTACAACTATACATTGGCATGGAATGCACTTACCAGCGGTTATGGACGGAGGTCCTCATCAGATTATCCCTCCGGGAACTTTATGGCAACCGTATTGGCAAGTGAAAAATCAAGCAGGTACTTACTGGTATCATCCACATCTTCATGAAATGACGACTGAACACCTTACCAAGGGTATTGGTGGATTTATCATTGTAAGAGATGCTGAAGAGGCTGCATTAGCTTTACCTAGAACTTATGGAGTTGATGATATTCCAATTATGCTTACTAGCAGAAGATACGATGCGAATAACCAATTCGTATTTGTGAATACAGCTTATGGCGATTACCTATTAACTAATGGTGTTTCAGATGCTCAAGTTAGTTTGCCTAAACAAATGGTACGATTAAGAATTCTGAATGCTGAAACAGAACGTGGTTATGATTTAGGTTTTAGCGATAACAGAACTTTTTATATAATTGGCAACGATGGCGGTTTATTAAATGCTCCTGTTGCTGTAACTAGAGTTAAGTTGATGGTTGGAGAACGTGTTGAAATATTAGTTGATTTGAATAACAATGCTGTTGGCTCTAGTTTAGATTTAAAAGCTTTTAATTCTGGTCAAGCTTTTGGTTTCCCAGGTGGTGAACCTAATACCTCTGGACAATTTGGAAGTTTATTAAATAATATTGATTTCACTGTATTACATATTAATGTTTCTTCTACATTACCAAATGCTATTACCACTATTCCAAATACACTAGTTAATAATACTTATTGGACTTCTACAGATGCTACAGTAAATAGATCTATTCAAGTAATGGGTGGTCAAGGTCCAATGCCTTTTATGTTTGATGGTGGATCATTCAATATGAATACTATCAACAAAACGGTTAACTTAAATGATATAGAAAAATGGACCATAACGAATAACAACATTTTTGGGCATACATTTCATATTCACGATGTAGAATTCAAAATTGTTGCTCGAAATGGATTGTCTACTTCAGTTGGTTCACATGAATCGGGTTGGAAAGATGTTCTTTATTTACCAAGAGGAGAAAGCGCCACATTTGTAGCTAAATTTGATGATTATGCCGATCCTATTCACCCGTTTATGTATC
>CAZYBY010000388.1:0-6799 GCA_964645385.1 uncultured Sphingobacterium sp. | reverse complement strand
CTAACGACTAAGGACTAACGACTAAGGACTAAGGACCAAGGACCAAGGACCAATTACGAGTATCGACTAATTTTTGTATTTTGCATTCAGTAAATACAAACATTATGACGATTATTTTCAATAGAACAACAAAAATTTGGGTTGCTGTTGCAATTCTAATATTTAGTAATGCATTAAATCTTTTCGCTCAAAAGAAAGAACTAAATAACGATATCATTTGGGGAAAACCAATGTTTGCTTCAAAGGGCATAGCTGGATTACGTTCTATGAAAGATGGGAAGCATTATAGCTCATTTTTCGTTGACCCAACAACCAAAGAAACGTATATACTAGCTTATGAATACGCAACAGGCAAAGTTTCGGATACTATCTTAAAATCTTCGGAATTAAAATTGATGATTCCGAATGATATTACAAAAGTAGAAATGGATAATTATGAATTTAGTGCTGATGAAAGTAAAATCCTAATTTCAAATAGTTCAGAAAGCATATATCGTCATTCTACCAAAGAATTGAACTATATTTTCGATCGCAAAACTCGTAAACTTCAAAACTTATCAGATTATGGAAAGCAAATGTTTGCAAGCTTCTCGCCTAGTGCCGACAAAGTTGCTTTTGTTCGCGATAATAATATTTTCATTAGAGATTTAAATTCACGTGAAGAAATTAAAGTAACAGACGATGGAGAATGGGAACATATTATCAACGGCTGGTGCGATTGGGTTTATGAAGAAGAATTTGGCTTTGCTCCTGCTTTCCAATGGTCGCCCGATGGTTCATCTATTGCGTATTACAAATTTGATGAATCGGCTGTGAAACGTTTTAATATGGCTATGTATGGCGATTTATATCCGAAAGATTATCAATATAAATATCCAAAAGCGGGGGAGAAAAATAGCACTGTTAGCATACATGTTTATAAATTAAGCAATGCCTCTACAAGTACTGTAGATATTGGCGCTGAAACAGATATTTACATTCCTAGAATTAAATGGACAGCCGATCCAAATAAGCTATGTGTGTTGAGAATGAATCGCCATCAAGATAAATTAGAATACTTATTAGCTGATGCAAGTACAGGTAAATCGAAAGTAATTTTAACAGAAACTTCTAAAACATATATCGATGTAAACGAAGATTTAACATTCTTAAATGATAAAAAATCGTTCATCATTACTTCAGAAAAAGATGGATTTAACCATTTCTATTTATATGATATAACTGGTAAACTCATTCGCAAAATTACGAATGGTAATTGGGAAATGACTTCGTTCTATGGCTTAGATGCTGCTCAAAAAACTATTTATTTCCAAGCAGCAATGGTCAATCCGATGCAGAGAGAAATTTACAAAGTAAATATTGATGGCAAAGGATTGAAAAAAATTACCACTTCAGTTGGTACAAACAACGCTACATTTAGTAATGGATGCGAGTATTTCATCAATTATTATTCTAATGCAAATACTCCAAATCTAATTACCTTATGTGATAAAAGCGGTAAACAAATTAGAGTATTGGAAGACAATAAAAAGTTAAAAGAAAGATTAGCTGAATACGATTTAACAAAGAAAGAATTCTTGAATATTACTACATCAGAGGGCGTACAATTAAATGCTTGGATGATGAAACCTACAAATTTTATCGCATCTAAAAAATATCCAGTATATATGTTTTTATATGGCGGGCCAGGTTCTCAGCAAGTATTAGATGTATGGGGTGGAACAAATTACATGTGGTACCAAATGCTTTGTCAGAAAGGATATATTGTTGTTTGTGTTGATAATAGAGGAACCGGAGCTCGTGGAGCTGAGTTCAAAAAAATGACACATTTACAATTAGGTAAATACGAAACCATAGATCAAATTGAAGCTGCTAAATGGTTAGGTAAACAATCGTATGTTGATGCTAGCAGAATTGGTATTCAAGGTTGGAGTTTTGGTGGCTACATGTCGTCTCTTTGTATTACCAAAGGTGCTGATGTATTTAAAATGGCTATAGCGGTTGCTCCTGTTACAAACTGGAAGTACTATGATTCTATCTATACAGAACGTTATTTACATACACCACAAGAAAACAAAAGCGGATACGAAGACAACTCTCCTATCAACTTTGTCAATCAATTAAAAGGTAAATATTTAATCATACACGGAACAGCTGATGATAACGTTCATTTCCAAAATTCAGTCGACATGATTGACGCAATGGTTAAAGCAAATAAGAAATTTGAATCTGCTTATTATCCAAATAAAAATCATGGTATCTCAGGTGGTACTACAAGGTTGCATTTGTATAATAAGATGACAGACTTTATTTATAATAGTTTATAATTATTGAGATGTTAGATTTTAGATGTAGTTACTAGTTACTAGTAGTTAGTAGCTAGTTCATATTATTTAGAATTTAGATATTAGAATTTAGAATTTAGAATTCATTTTACTCAATACTCACTACTCACTACTCATTACTAGAATATGAAAAACCACCCACGCGGTCTCTTTGTTCTCTTTTTCACTGAAATGTGGGAACGATTCGGATATTATTTAATGTTAGGCATATTGCTACTTTACCTTACGGATGGGGCTAAAGGAGGAATGGGGCTCGATAAGAAAGAAGCTTCAGATATAGTCGGTACATATTTAGGATTAGTTTACCTAACCCCTTTTTTAGGCGGATTACTAGCCGATAGAATTTTAGGTTATCGCAAATCTATTTTAATTGGAGCCGTATTAATGTCGGCTGGATATTTTGGATTAGCGATTCCGAACATGACAGCCTTTTGGATTTCGGTATTGTTGATTATTATTGGTAATGGATTTTTCAAACCCAATATTTCAACCCTATTAGGAAATCTATATTCAAACGAAAAATATAAAGATCAGAAAGATGCTGGTTATAATATTTTTTACATGGGTATAAACATTGGTGCATTCATTTGCAATTTCGTCGCTGCTTATATGCGTAATGAATACGGATGGGGATATGCATTTGGTGCAGCAGGTGTAGGGATGTTGGTAGGTGTAATTTGGTTTTTATCAGGTACAAAACATATTAAAGAAGCAGACATTAAAAAGCCCGCAGGCGAAAATGATTTACCTGTTTCGAAAGTATTGTTATATGTATTCTTACCGGCGATACTATTTGGAGCTTTAGGATGGTTTATACCAGGAAATATTTTTGGAACAGATTCTACAGATGCATTCATTATTGCTTGTATTCCTGTTATTATATTCTACATAAATTTAATGATGCGAGCAGAGAAATCTGAGCGTAAACAAATTGCAGCATTACTTTCTATTTTTGGGGTGGTGATTGTATTCTGGGCAGTATTTAAACAAAATGCATCGGCCTTAACCACCTATGCTGAAACCTATACAAATAGATCTATTCCTGAGAGTGTACAACCTATTGTAAAACCATTTGGGATGATACAAACCGTGAGCACAGAGCCTGCGGAATATCCTCAATACGATGAGCAATTTCGATTAGTGAAAGACTCAGCAGGAAATAAAATAATGGTTCAAACTCCTCATCCCTATTTTCAAAATTTACCAAAAGAAGATTGGCCAAAAGATGGAACTGAAGCAAAATTATTTTCAACAGAGATATTTCAATCTATCAATCCTTTCTTCATCGTAATATTAACACCAGTTGTTTTAAGTTTCTTTGCATTCTTACGTCTAAAAGGTAAAGAACCATCTACTCCAGCAAAGATTGGATATGGTTTGCTTATAACTGGTCTATCAACACTGGTAATGGTTGCAGCGGTTTATTCAACAGATATTCATCACGATAAAACATCTGCAATCTGGTTAATCGGATGTTATGGAGTTGTTACCATTGGAGAGTTGTTCTTATCTCCTATCGGATTATCATTAGTATCTAAAGTTGCTCCAGTAAGAATCACATCCCTAATGATGGGCGGCTGGTTTTTAGCAACATCAATCGGAAATAAATTATCAGGTGTGTTATCATCATTATGGGATAACTACGATAATAAAGCAAACTTCTTTTTAGTGAATTTTATCGCTTGTACGGTGGCAGGATTAGCCATCTTCGCGATGCTGAAATGGTTGAGAGAGATTATATCTAAACATTAATAATATGTTAATTTGTTAATGAGTTAATATGTTAATGAAATATAAATTATTATCACATTAACAAATTAACTCATTAACAAATTAACATATTAACATATTACCTTATGCCGTGCATCAACCTCTTCAATACAGGCGTTAATGCGAATAATATAACAGCAGCTAAGCCTGTTAATACTACGAACACCATAAAGAATTCGTATAAGTTATGAATTTCGAATCCTGCAAAAATTGGATTATGATCGCTGATTTGGTTTGCGGCTAAAGTTTTTAACTGTTCAGCAGTTGGAATAATTTTCTTATCTAAAACTGCCTGTAAATCGATACCTAATTCTTTTGCTTTTACAAACTTATCACCTGTTGCAGGCATAATAGAACCTAATGTTCCAGCCAATGCATAACCAGATGCATTTGATAAGAAGAATACTCCATATAACAATGAAGAGAAACGCTTAGGAGCTAACTTTCCAACTAGTGATAAACCAATTGGCGACAAGCATAATTCTGCAGCAGTTTGGATTAAGTATAATAAGATTAACCATTTGATTGCTAATAATCCTTCGTTACCTAAATCTTTTACATTATGTGCAATAATAAAGTAACTAACAGCGATTAATGCTAATCCAATAGATTGTTTCATTGGAGAGATTGGCTCTCTATCTTTACTTCTTAAATAATCCCACAACATACTAAATGGTACTGCGAATGCTACAACGAATAAACCGTTGAAGATTTGCACCATTGAAGGTGGCATGTTCCATCCGAAGAAATTTCTGTCGGTTTGATTATCTGCAATAAACGTTAGAGAAGAACCAGCCTGCTCGAAAGCTGCCCAGAAGAAAATTACGAAGAAAGCTATGATATAAATAACATAGATTCTTTCTCTTTCAACTTTCGTTAATGATGTATCTGAAATAATTAATCCTGCAAGCGTAATACCGCTTGAATAAATTAAAGTATAAATTAAGTTTTGATCGAATGCAAAGTGGATTAAAGCGCCTAAGCCTAAAAATGCAAATACTGAGATTACTAATGATTGAGTAGAGAATACCGCTTTTTGAGATTCACCTTCTTCGTAATCTTCATTTTCTTTTTTAGATGGTAATCCACCAAGAGGTTTTCCTTCTGGAGAAACAACATATTTATTTTTTAAGAAATAAAATACAGCTGTACCGATTAACATCGCTAAAGAAGCAGCTAAAAATCCCCATTTAAATGCGTGAATATCACGGATACCTGCAGCATCTTTAACATCACCAATAATTGGGCAAATTAATTGACCTAAGAATGCTCCTAAGTTGATACCCATATAGAAAATAGTAAATGCTGTATCTAATTTGCTTTTCTCTTGTTTAGGGTATAAGCTGCCAACCATACTAGAAATGTTCGGTTTGAAGAAACCATTACCGAAGATAATGATACCTAATGCCGACCACATCAACATGTTCGCCATGCTTAAATTTGTTCCGAAAATACTTGCACTGATGAATAATAAAAACTGACCAACAGCCATCATTAAACCTCCAAGTAAAATACAGTTTCTATTTCCGAAGAAACGGTCAGCTATAAAACCACCCAACATTGGCGTTAAATAACATAATCCTAAGAAACCACCATAAATTAAAGAGGCTTCTTCTTCTTTCATCATTAAGGAATTTACAAGGAACAATGTTAAGATGGCTCTCATTCCATAAAAGTTGAAACGTTCCCACATCTCTGTTCCAAATAACACCCAAAGTCCTTTAGGATGAGATGTTTTTGTTGCAGTTTGACTCATTTTATTAGTTTATATTATGTAATTATTTGTTTTTTCAACTTGCAAGATAGTTTTTGTATTGATTTTTACAAACTTTTTTGCTCAAAGCTTATAGTATTGGTACTTCGGCTCTGAGTCAAAATTTTCAAAATCAGTTTATTTTTCAAATATTGATTTAACTAAATTATCTAAACTATATGAAAAACAAATTATTAACAGCATTACTATACACAGTACTGAGTATTTCATTAACTTCTTGATAATATCTCTTATGACCCTGCACGATTTACATTTGGATTGCAATATCAGTTTTCCGTTAATCCATAGTCAATTTGAACAATTCACTAATAACTAATGACTAACGACCAACAACTAAGGACTAAGGACCAACGACTAATTCCTAAAAATTCGTATTTTAGTCCTATGCAGGAACCATCAAACTTTAAGCCCTTTGTTTCCGACGAAACGAAGATGGCTGAATTCACCATTAAGTCGATTTTACTAGGCAGTATTTTCGGAATCATTTTCGGTGCAGCTACAGTTTATTTAGCATTGAAAGCTGGATTAACAGTTTCCGCTTCTATTCCAATTGCTGTAATTGCTATTACATTAGGCAGGAAGTTTTTCAAAACAACTATTCTTGAAAATAACATAATACAAACGACTGGATCTGCTGGGGAATCTATCGCTGCTGGTGTGGTATTTACATTACCTGGGTTTCTTTTTTTATCGGCCAACGAATCAGGAGTTAGTAGTGGTGAAATGTATTTCGGATACATGACCATTTTAACACTTGCAATTTTCGGAGGAATTTTAGGAACATTAATGATGATTCCACTTCGTAAATCTTTAATAGTTAAAGAACATGAAACACTTCCCTACCCTGAAGGCACGGCTTGTGCATCTGTTCTAAAAGCTGGAGAAAAAGGTGGCGATTTCGAGAAGACTG
>CAZYBY010000387.1:0-3165 GCA_964645385.1 uncultured Sphingobacterium sp. | reverse complement strand
CCACCATGAAGTTTCATCACTTACATCTCCACGCTGATTAATAAAACATGATGTTCCAGTATTTGCAGAACGTGCAATGCTTCTACGAGTTTCTATAGCGCGTAATCTTGCGTATGAAGCATGTTGATGATACCCTGGAGTATTTCCCCACCACCCATCATTTGTAATAATCGCAATCATTTGTGCACCATTTTTAATGTAATCCGTTACATATTCACCATAAACAGATTCATAGCAAATTACTGGTGCAACACCAATTCCACTTCTTGTATATAATACAGTTCTTTCTTTTTGTGTTCCTAAACTTCCGAATGTACCGCCAAGCTTAATAGTTAGAGGTTCTAAGAATTTTAATAGTCCTGGGTAAGGAATTTGTTCTACCCCTGCTACAAGTTTCGATTTATGATAAATTTGAATTCCAGGGTTATTTTCAATCAATAATCCAGTATTGAATGCTTCGTAACAACATTGTCCGTTACTGAATTTTCTTGCAGTAACAGTTTCTTCAGAAGTATATGTTTTATATGTTGCGGCTCCAGTAATGATGTTCCCATTTTTATATTTCGATAAAAAATTTCTGGCATCAATAATTAATGTATTAGATTCTAATGTTTCTTCTGCAATGTTAGTAGGTAAGGCAGTTTCAGGCCAAATGAAAAACTCTGTATTAACTTGCGCAACCGAATCAGATAGCTTAATCATTCTGTTTAATTGCTCTTGATCAGATAAGCCACTAAATTTTTCACTATATGGATCAATGTTTGGTTGAACGACAACTACATTGGATGGATTTATTTTTTCAACATAAGCATTATATATAGCATATGAAACACCAATGGGAGCTAGTAATAATACTAGTCCTTTTGCATATTCTTTAAAACTATTTACACTGAAAAATTTACTCTTTTCAGTTTTTAAATAAGCTTGAAAAAAAATCATGTTTACTGCCAATACCCAAAAGCTACCTCCGAAAACACCAGTGTACTCATACCATTGAATCCATTGATTGTGTTCTGCAAAAGCATTGCCTAATGTCATCCATGGCCAAGAGAAATCCCAGTGGTGATGAAATAATTCCATTGCCATCCAGGCGCAAATAAAGAACAATGATGATAAAAATGAATTGTTGCGTTTGTGTACAAAATGATAAGCAAGCATTACAAGCGACATCATTGTTGAGTTCAGTAAAACTGCAATGATCATTCCTACAGCAGAAGCATTCCATATCCAATAGCTACACGCTAAGTTCCATAGGAAAAAAGAAATGAAAGTGTATCTAAATAAATATCTTGAGCTTCTAATTTCTCTTGATGTTCTTAATTCTTTTTCAATAATTAATAATGGAACAAATGCAAAAAATAATAAGATACTAAAGCTTATTGTCGGCCATGAAAGCCAAAATAATAGTGTACTTATCACACCAAATGCAATAAATTTTCTATGATTCGTTATCATCGTCATCGTATTTATTTGTTTTCTTACTTATTTTTTTAACACCAGAAATGCAAACTACAAATTCACCTTTGATTGCATTTTCTGTAAAATGTGTTAGCAATTCTGTTGCAGTACCACGAATGGTTTCCTCGAATTTTTTACTTATTTCTCTAGAGATTGTCATGTAGTGGTCGGCCCCAAAATATTGAATCACTTCTTCTAAAAGTTTAATTAAACGATGAGGTGATTCGTATAATATGATTGTGTCTTCTACGGAAGTCAAAAATTCTAGTCGAGTTTTTCTGCCTTTTTTCTGAGGTAGAAATCCTTCAAAATAAAATTTATCAGAAGGCAATCCGGAATTTACAAGTGCAGGAACAAAAGCTGTAGCACCAGGTAAAGTTTCAAAATCTATATTCTCTTTCACACATTCTCTAACGAGTAAGAAACCAGGATCGGAGATTGCAGGAGTTCCAGCATCACTAACTAAAGCCATTGTTTTGCCTTCTTTCAGCATCTTGATGATTTCTTTTAAAGCATGATGCTCGTTATGTTGATGGTGAGAAAGGATTCTTTTATCAATTTCGAAATGTCGAAGTAATTGTCCAGCCGTTCGAGTATCTTCAGCTAAAACAAGATCTACTTCCTTCAAAATTCTTAGCGCTCGGAAGGTAATATCTTCCAGGTTTCCGATAGGAGTTGGTACTACATAAAGTTTGCCGCTCATAGAGCGAAAATATGCTATATTCTTCAATAAATGAAAGCATTTCGAAGGATTGATTAAATGAATGGCAAATTATTATCTTTGCGTAAAATTATATTTATGTTATTAGTACCGTATATCAGAGAAAATCGCGAGCATGTGATTGAGCGTTTACAGAGAAAGAACTTTAAAAACGTGGATTTAGTAGATGTGATCATTTCATTAGATGAGAAACGAAGATCTATACAAAATCAATCCGATACGGTTGCTTCCGAGGCTAATGCTTTAGCAAAAGAAGTGGGTGAATTGATGCGTAATGGCAAAAAGGATGAGGCTGAGGTCGTAAAACAAAAATCTGCAGAGTATAAAGAACAAATAAAAACTTTATCAGATCAGTTAACAGTTGCTGAGCAAGAGTTACAAGATGCTTTGGTTCAATTACCAAACTTACCTCATGCATCTGTACCTGCAGGTGTAACACCTGAAGAAAATGAAGTAGTTCACGAGTGGGGTGTTATCCCAAATTTATACGAAGGTGCTAAACCTCACTGGGAGTTAGCTTCTCAATATGATATTATCGATTTTGAACTAGGTGTGAAAATTACGGGTGCAGGATTCCCTGTATACAAAGGCAAAGGCGCACGTTTACAAAGAGCATTAATTAATTTCTTTTTAGACGAAGCTATAAAAGCTGGTTATGTTGAAGTTCAACCACCACATGTAGTTAATGCTGCCTCTGGTTTCGGTACCGGACAGTTGCCTGATAAAGAAGGGCAGATGTATCATATGGAAGTGGATGATTTGTATATGATTCCAACTGCCGAAGTGCCTATCACAAATTTATATCGTGATGTAATTTTAAAGGAAGAAGAATTGCCAATTAAGAATGTTGCTTATACACCTTGTTTCAGAAGAGAAGCTGGTTCTTATGGAGCTCATGTTCGTGGATTAAATAGATTACATCAGTTTGATAAAATTGAAATAGTACAGATTGCTCATCCAGAAAAATCGTACGAGATTTTAGAAAC
>CAZYBY010000386.1:0-3725 GCA_964645385.1 uncultured Sphingobacterium sp. | reverse complement strand
ATGAACTGTATTGTGCTCTAATCTCTCTTATTTTATTAATAGCCTTATGAGTTTCATCTAACTTTTTATTGATTTTTTGATGAAGTGCAAATTGTTCTTCCAAATCCGCAACACTTGCATTTACTCTTGGATCTATTGCAATATCTACTGTTTGCTCCGAAATAATTTTAGCTTTCTGAATTAATCGTATAGTATAGGTTCCTGGCACTACTCTAGGGCCTGATACTCCTCCTGCCCACATCACATTTGTTCCTTCTACTTCGGTTACTGGAGGGTATTGCATATCCCATACAAATGTATTTAGTCCTGCATTTGCTGAAATTAATCCATCTTTAACCTGATGTTTTTTCTCATAGAAATCTTTTGAAGATTCAACGGGTTTACCTTTAATATCTTTAATGGAAGAGTAAGTGATGATAGTATCTCCTTTTTTATTTAAAAATTGAAGCTGTAATTCATCTTTGCTTGTATTTTTTAAGTAGTAATTCACCTGAACTCCGTTGATTGCATTAGTTCCTTCATCTAATAATCCTGTTGCTTGTCCACCACCAATTCTATAAGTTTTTCTTGGTTTTAAAATTTGATTTTCATTTTTAAATCCTTGTTTTTTGATTTCATAAATAGGACTTAAATCATCCATAATCCAAAACGATCGTCCATGTGTTGCCACAATTAAGTCCTGATCTCGTTTTTGAATTTTTAAATCTCGAATTGGTGTGTTTGGTAAATTATTGTTGAATGAAATCCAGTTATCACCATCATCAAAAGAAATGTATATTCCTCTTTCTGTACCTGCGTATAATAAGCCTTCAACATTTGGATCTTCACGAACAACTCTACAATATTCATCGTTTGGAATACCTTTATTGATTTTCTTCCAAGTTTTACCGTTATCCATTGTTTTAAACAGATAAGGTTTTTTATCGCCAAACATATATCTATTAGCTGCTACATAAGCCTTGTTTTTGTTGAATTCTGAGGCAGAAATCATGCTGATTAATGCAAAAGATGGCAAATCATTTTCTGGGATATTTACGCGTGCCCAATTTGCACCATCATTATTAGAAAAATGAATATAACCATCATCTGAGCCCGCCCATAAATAACCTTTTTCAACAGGAGATTCTGAAAATGTAAATATTGTTGCATAAACTTCAGCGCCTGTCATATCCTTTGTAATTGGACCTCCTGTAGGGCCAGTTGTTTTAGGATCATTACGAGTTAGATCTCCACTGATAGTTTTCCAAGAATAACCTTGATCTGTGCTAACATGTACGTATTGAGAAGTAACATATATTTTTTCAGGATTATGTGGTGAGAAAACGATTGGGTATGTCCATTGAAATCTATATTTCTTAGCAGAAGAGGGAGAGCCAATATTAGTTTCTGGATAAACAGAAATAGCTTGATATTGATTGTTTGCTTTATTGTATTTACTCATATAACCATCGTATTCGCCACCAAATGTTAGATTTGAATTTAATGGATGAGATTCAATATAGCCTGCTTCTCCACCTGCTACTGGGAACCAAGAATCTTTGCCAATACTATACCAATCTGTTCTAGAATCTATTCTGATTGAAGAGTTGTCTTGCTGTGCACCATAAACATGGTATGGGAAATCATTATCTACCGAAACATGGTAAAATTGAGCTGTTGGAACATCAGCTTCGGTAAATGTTACTCCATTGTTAAAGGTAACTTCTGCACCACCATCATCACCTATAATAAAGTTGTTAGGATTATTTGGGTTGATCCAAACATCATGTGTATCACCATGTCGAACATTTATTCGCTTAAAACTTTTTCCTCCATCAATCGATTTCATTGCATTTACATTCAATACAATTAATCCGTTTTCATTTTTAGGATCTGCTTGTAAATTCATGTAATACCAGGGGCGTTGCCATAAGTTCTTATCTTTATTTATTAAAGCCCATGTTTCCCCTGCATCATCCGAACGATACAATCCTCCATTTTTATTTTCGATAAGTGCGTATAAACGATTTGAATTTACAGGTGAAACAGTAATACCAATTTTCCCTAAAATACCTACTGGCATACCTGGATTCGTATTTAAACAGGTCCAAGTTTCACCGGCATCAACTGATTTATATAAGCCACTACCTTTACCACCTGAACTCATAGAATAACCATTTCTATAGGCTTGCCAAAGTGTTGCGTAAATTATTCTGGGATTATTTGGATCGATTCGTACACACATAGCACCTGTACTATCATTTTTAGATAATACTAATTTCCAGGTTTTTCCACCATCTAAAGTTCTATATACACCTCTTTCTTTATTAGGTTTGAATGGATTACCCATAGCAGAGAAATACATTATATCTGGATTAGTAGGATGAACCTCGATGTTTGCAATTGCATCTGCTAAAACAGGCCCTAATCTTTTCCAAGTTTTTCCTGCATTCGTACTTTTGTAAATACCATCTCCGAATGAAATGTTCGAGCGCATATCTGCTTCTCCCATTCCAACATAAACTACATTAGGATCGGAGGGAGCAACAGCAATTGCACCTACTGAACTTGATTTGAAAGTAGAATCAGAAATACAAATCCAATCCATGCCGGCATTAGTGCTTTTCCAAACACCTCCGCCAGTAGCACCAAAATAATAGGTGTTAGGATCGTTCATAACGCCTGCAACAGCTAAGGATCGTCCTGCTCTAAATGGGCCAATGTTTCTCCACGACAATGATTTGAAGAGGGTGTCGGGGATAGAGGTTGAATTTTTCTGTGCGAAATTATCTTGAATTGTAAATAAGCTTACAATACTTAAACATAACAGAGTCTTTTTCATAAATCTCTTAACTTGTAAAATACAAGATAAGATTTTATAAATACATTTCTTTTAACTTATCAATTTCATTTTCGGCACTTTGTAATTCTTCTAAAAATTTAGAGGTTTTTATAGAAATTTCATCTGGTAATTCTCTATAATAAGCAATTCCTGATTTTAAATTGGTGTAATAATCGTTCAATTGTTTAAGCTTTTTAGGCTCATTTTCTAGGTCTTTGCTAGCCAAAATCTGTTCAACCATGTAATCAATGTACAATTGAATTTCGTTAATAAACATATTTGATCGTTGTTTATTAGTTATTATATCAGTTCTACCATAAATATGATCAACCATGGTCGACAAGGATACTACTTCTGAGAAATTAGCAATATTTGGCCCAGGGCAAATTGTAACAGCATTATATTTCTTTAAAAACGGAGCATTGTATTCTTGCGCTGCTGCGTTACTTAGTCCAATACACAAACATTCTTTCTCAAGAATTTTATTCATCTGCAATGCTTTCTCATCTTCTTCTAAATCTAAACTTGCTAATTGAGCAATTTTCAATTTCTGATACTTTTGAGAGGCAGTACACAAGGGTTCTCCTTCGAATTCAGTATTAAGAGCTAAATGTTTTTCCGGGCAAGGACTCCCTGGTTTCCCTTTACTAATTCGTTTTTGTTTTTCGATATCAGAAGTTGTGCCTTTTAGGTAATGAAAACGAACACCTAATGGAGAATTGTTACTTAACACAATATCATCTTTTGTAGCTTTACTCAATAGTTGCATAGTGTTTTCATCCACTGTGGTAGCCTCAGGAACTAATAAAAACGGTGTTCCCCAACCAGTACTGCTAATATTGTAATACGATTTTAATACTTCATCTTTTTCATGCGTACCAATTCCACCTTGTGCTGTAATAAG
>CAZYBY010000385.1:0-2019 GCA_964645385.1 uncultured Sphingobacterium sp. | reverse complement strand
AAGGTCGTTTAGATTATCATGAAGATTTAGTTGAAGACGAATTGTTTATTTATCATCGTATATGACGTTAATATTAATTTCAATAATCCTATCTGGATCATTGATTATCTGCTTTAAGGCATTTGAGAAATTTAATGTCAACAATTCTAATGCAATTGCTATCAATTATATTTTTGCTTCAGGCTCTGGAGTAATAATGGGAATTGATACTTTTCGTGAAATTTCATTATTCCATTCAGATTGGTTTCCATATACATTATTATTTGGAGTGATGTTTATCAGTACGTTTAACTTAGTCGCATATGGAGTTAAGACTTCTGGATTAATGGTAGTTTCTATTGCTCAGAAAATGTCGTTGATTATTCCATTGGGATTCAGTATCTGGTATTATCATGAATCATATGGTTTTATTAAGATCTTAGGTATAATATTAGCTTTAATTGCTATTTATTTTTCCTCTACAAAGAAAGAAGTTTTACATGAGGATAGATCTTGGAAAGTGTTTCTTGTTCCATTTATTATTTTTTTGGGAAGTGGTATCGTAGATATATCAATTAAAATTTCACAAGAGCAATTTGGAACTCAGGTTCCATTTTCAGTAATACTTGCATGCATCTTTGGATCAGCTGGAATAATAGGACTTTCACAAAAAATAATTCTTAAAAAAGCAATAGCATTTAAGGATATCATCGCCGGAATGATACTCGGATTTATTAATTTCTTTTCAACTTATTTTTTAATGAAAGCCTTAGCAAACGATGCACTAGAAAGCTCATTTGTGTTTGCTATTAATAATATTGGGATTATTTTATATAATTCTATGATTGCCATTATCATTTTTAAAGAAAGAATAACTAAAACAAATTTTATTGGTATTCTTTTAGCATTAATTTCGATAGCTATAATCTATTTATCAAATGTTATTTGATACTGAATATAAAACCATAATATATGCTTCTGAAGGCTTATATAAAGAGAAAGGAAGTAAGTTTATTGCCTATTGTAAACATCTAAAAACAGTAGATGAATTTAAAATTTGGTTAACAGATATTAAATCTCAACATCCACAAGCTGTTCATCATTGTTATGCTTATAGAATTTCTTACGATAAATCTCAATATAGAATGAACGACGATGGTGAACCATCTGGCACAGCTGGTAAACCAATCTACAATGTAATTTTATCTAACGATTTAACGAATATAGGAATTATTGTAGTTAGGTATTTTGGAGGTAGTTTATTGGGTGTTCCTGGATTAATTAATGCATACAAACAAGCTAGTTTAGATGCCTTATCAAATAATAATATAGTGGTAAAGCAGATTCTAGAAAACGCTGAAATTAGATTTGATTATTTGAAGATGAATGAAGCAATGAAAATCATAAAAGATAATCAAATTAAAATCCTATCTCAACACACAGATTCAGATTACCAAATGATCATCGAATCTCCCATAAAAAATGCCGAACGAGTGCGTTCAGCATTTAAAACTAATTCAATTGATTACAAATATTTAACTTGTTACTAATAGGGTGTTACGAACTCAGTTTCTCTTTCCTTTGGTCTTACACTAAGGATTGGAACATGAGATTGGTTAATCATTTGTTGAGAATATGGTCCTGCTAGAAATCCTGAACTACTCTCCTGCTCAGTCATGATAATTATTATATCAGCATCTTTTTCTTTAGAATATTCCAAAGTTAAATTCGCTAAATTTTTACCTGTTTTGAATCCGAAAGTGGTATTGATTTTATCTTCTTTAATGTAATCTTCGACTTGTTTAGTAACTACTCTTAATCTATTTAATACCATATCATCGCTAGAAGTTGAAACTCCAACAACATGGATTGTAGAATTAAATTTCTTTGCAATGTAAATTGCATCATCTACCTTCTCTCTTGTATCTCTTGAACTATCAAGTGGTAAAATAATATCTTTAATGCCTTTATTGCCAGAATTGGCATGCAGAGACAATACTGGACATTTAGCTTGATTTACTACCCTAAAAGTGTTAGATC
>CAZYBY010000384.1:0-4623 GCA_964645385.1 uncultured Sphingobacterium sp. | reverse complement strand
TACAAAGGAACTGTAATTGCCGTTACCCATGATAGATATTTCTTAGATAATGTAGCGGGTTGGATTCTAGAGCTTGATCGTGGAGAAGGAATTCCTTGGAAAGGTAATTACTCATCTTGGTTAGATCAAAAAGCCAAACGTTTAGCGATGGAAGAAAAACAAGAAACTAAACGACAAAAAACATTAGAGCGAGAATTAGAATGGGTACGTATGGCTCCTAAAGCTCGCCATGCAAAATCAAAAGCTCGTTTATCGAACTATGAAAAACTTGCTAGCGAGGAAACAGGAGAAAGAGAAGCAAGATTAGAGTTATTCATTCCACCTGGACCACGTTTAGGAAATGTTGTTATTGAAGCTAATAATATTTCAAAAGCTTATGGTGATAAATTGCTATATGAAAATTTAAGTTTTTCTCTACCTCCTGCTGGAATTGTAGGAATTATTGGACCTAACGGTGCAGGTAAAACTACTTTATTCAAATTAATTACTGGTGAAGAAAACCCTGATTCTGGTACTTTCAAAATCGGTGAAACCGTAAAGCTTGCTTATGTCGATCAGTTACATAAAGACATGGATGATGAAAAAACTGTTTTCGAAACCATTACTGGTGGAACAGATACTATGTTACTAGGCACTAAACAAATTAATTCAAGAGCATATGTTTCTCGATTTAATTTTAATGGGGCAGATCAACAAAAGAAAATTGGAGTGCTTTCTGGTGGTGAACGTAATCGTGTGCATTTAGCAATGATGTTGAAACAAGGTGCTAACGTGATTTTACTCGATGAGCCTTCAAACGATATTGATATCAACACTCTTCGTTCATTAGAAGAAGCCCTAGAGGAATTTGGTGGTTGCGCTGTTATTATCTCCCACGATCGTTGGTTCTTAGATAGAATTTGTACACACATCCTTGCATTCGAAGGCGATTCTCAGGTGTATTTCTTCGATGGTAACTACACTGAATACGAAGAAAACAGAAAGAAACGTTTAGGAGATATTGGTCCGAAACGTATTAGATACAAAAAGCTTGGGTAATATGTTAATTTGTTAATTTGTTAGTCAGTTAATATGTTAATGTACTTAATACATAATACTTAATAAATTGTACAATGTACATTGTACATTCTTAGAATTTGAAGATGAACATTCTGCTACTCGAAGACGACTTTAAAATGTCGCAGGAAATACAGCATTACTTACAAAGTCAATCGTATACTTGCGATGTAGTTTACGATGGTTTAGTGTTTCTGAAACAGCAGAAATTAAAAGAATATCAATTTTATATTCTCGACATAAATGTTCCTTCCTTAAATGGAATAGAAATTTGCAAAAAAATTAGAGAAGAAGATAAAACAACTCCTATTTTAATGCTAACTGCATACAGCGCAATAGAGGATAAAGTGGAAGCATTAAATTATGGAGCTGATGATTACTTAGTTAAACCTTTTCATTTTGAAGAATTAAATGCTCGTTTAAAAGCATTGTTTAGAAGAACTGCTGGAGGTAATTCTACTGAAGCAAATTCATATAAAATTGCCGACTTAGAATTATTTCCAGAAGAAATGAAGGTTACTCGAGCAGGAAATCCTATCAACCTAACGCCTAAAGAATATAAGCTTCTCGAGCTATTGATAAAATCTAAAGGCAGAACAGTTTCGAAGCAAACCATTGCAGAAGATGTGTGGGATATTAATTTCGAAACTGGAACAAATACCATTGAAGTTTATATTAATTTTTTAAGAAATAAAGTCGATAAAGGCTTCGAGAAGAAACTCATTCATACTCGCCCCGGTTACGGTTACTATCTGAAAGAAGAATAATAACATGAATTTAAAACAGCGATTTTCCATCATTTTTAGTTCGTTATTTTCAATCGTACTTGCATTGATGATGATTATCCTGCTTTCTTTATTCGAACAATTTAGAGCTGAAGAATTCAAACAACGTTTACAAGAAAAAGCTGAAACAACTGTAAAGCTATTAATGGACGTTGAAGAAGTAGACAAACAATTATTGAAAATTATCGACCAGAACACCATTAATACTTTATATGATGAAAAGGTTCTGATCTTTAATGAAAACTTTGAATTAATTTATAGCAGTTTAGATGATGCTGTTTTAACTTGGAACAAAGCTGACCTTGAGTATTTAAAATTACATCAAGAATCTTTTAAACGAATTGGTGATGATGAATTCTATGGAGCATATTATGTTTCACATAAAAATAAATTTTATGCTTTAGTTAAAGCAGAAGATAAATATGGCTTTAGTAAATTAATTTATCTTAGGTATTTACTTATCGGTTCTTACATCATTAGTAATTTATTAGTTTGGGGTTTATCATTCTATTTAAGTAAAATCAGCTTAAGTCCACTCGACGATGTTACCAATAAAATAAAGGAAATTACAGAGAAAAATCTAAACGTTCGTTTAACTGTAAAAAAGAATAAAGATGAAATTTCAGCACTCTCTACATCATTTAATCAGATGATAGATAGAATAGAAAAATCTTATAAAAAGCAGAAAGAATTTACTTCTAATGCTTCACATGAATTGCGTACTCCTATTAGTAGGATTGTTTCTCAACTAGAAAATATTATTATTCAAAATAGTAAATTAGACGAAGCATTATTAAGAAATATTAAAAGCATTGCTGATGATTCGTATCAATTATCAGAACTCGTTAGTTCATTACTAATTCTATCTAGAATCGATGAAGCTGAAAAAGTTAAATTCATCAATTCTTATCGTATAGATGAAATTATTTTTAACAGTTCAACAACCGTATCTAAATCATACCCCGATTACAAATTGAATTTCTTTATTAATAATGTTGAAGACGATGATATTAATTTAGATTTACCAGCAGACGAATCTTTATTGAAAATAGCATTCTTAAATTTACTTAAAAATGCCTACTTATATTCAAACGACGGAACAGTGTATTGCACGATCACATCCAATCGTAATTCAATACAAATAAGCATTAAAAACAAAGGAATAGTACCAGATGTAGAAGACACAGAAGTTTTATTCCAATCATTTTATAGAGGAAGTAATAGCGCCAATAAAACTGGATCAGGCTTAGGATTAGGTATTACAAAGCGTATTGTTCAGTACCATTCCGGAGAAATTAGATACAATAGGCCAGATAATAACACCAACGAAATAATAATCAACTTTAATTTTTAATTCCTTTTTAAGGTAAATTTCAGTCGAATTTAATACTCAATAAGAATTTTTGTATATCAGAATAAACAGATATGCGAAAATTACTTTTGTATTTAACCCTTATCAGCATTAACATTCAGGCATACAGCCAAAGTATTACCTTAAGCGAATGTGAAAATCAATTTCTAAAAAACAATCTTCAATTAATTGCTGAGCAGTATAATATTAATGCAAGTAAGGCAAATGTTATTCAAGCTAAATTATGGGAAAACCCTTATGCAACAGTAGAGTTAAATGCATATAACCCAAATAAAAAACAATATTTCGACATTGGTAGTTCAGGACAAAAGGCATTCTCTATTGAGCAGATAATACATATTGGAGGTCAAAAAAGGAATGAAGTAAACTTGGCTAAATCGAATGCAAAAATTGCTGAGTTAAAGTTTGAAGATTTACTAAGAAATTTAAAATTCTCTCTTCGTCAGAGTTATTTTTCAATTTACTATGATATGAAGTCATTAGCTTCTATAGATAGACAACTAAAAAACTTAGAACAATTAATCTCCGCCTACCAAACCCAAGCCGACAAAGGGAATATAGCACCAAAGGATGTGTTAAGATTACAATCATTAAGTGTTAATCTTAAAAATGATAAAATTTTATTAGTTAATAATATCAGTGAAAATCAATCGATATTAAAACTTCTATTGAGTAATACTTCTGAAATCATTCCTCAGCCAAGCGCAGCAGAAGAGTTGAGATATTGGGAACAAAAACCCTTAAACATCGATACATTAATCAATATGGCTATCGCTAACCGAAAAGATTTAGCAGTACAAAACATAAACATTGAAGCGAATCAATACAATTTAAAATGGCAAAGATCATTAAGTGTTCCTGATCTGAATATTGGAGTAAGTCATGATCAAGCTGCAGGAGCTTTTCCAAATCAAACAAACTTAACACTCGGTATTCCAATACCACTTTGGAATAGAAATCAAGGTAATATAAAAATCGCTAAAGCCTATACAGAGCAAGCAAAAACGAACTATACTTTATCTGAAATTGAAGTACGAAACGAAGTAAAATCAGCTTTTGATAAATACAACATCACCATCGATAATTATAAACAAATAGACCCACAGATAGCGTCGAAATATGAAAATATATATCAAGCTATGTATCAGAATTTCAAGAAAAGCAATATATCCATCATAGAATTTACAGATTTCATGGAAAGTTATAACCAAAGTATAATTCAACTTAATGAGATGAAGAAATCTATAATCAAAGCAAGTGAAGAAATTAATTACAGTACAGCATCAATAATTATTTAATATGAAAAATCTACTTCTAATAAGCTTATGCATTTTATCAATAGGCTTTAGTGCTTGCCATAAAACTGAGAATAATTCTGAAAAGAAAGAAACTTTTGTACTAAGTGATACA
>CAZYBY010000383.1:0-3410 GCA_964645385.1 uncultured Sphingobacterium sp. | reverse complement strand
AAAATCATTTGATGTAAAATACCAGACTCAGTTGCTACAATAAATTCATTAGCTGAATCTTTAATAGTATAATTTAATAGAGCTGTAGTTGATCCTATAAAATCAGCTAAAGCTAAAACTGTATCTTCGCATTCTGGATGAGCAATAAATTTTGCTTTGGGATGACGTTCTTTCAACTTAATAATTTTTTCTAATGAAAAAATTTCATGTACCATACAAGCACCATTCCATAAAACCATATCTCTACCAGTTTTCTTCATAATGTATGCACCTAAATTTTTATCTGGTGCAAATATTATTTTTTGATCTTTCGGTAAAATTTCAACTATTTGAACTGCATTACTAGAAGTACAAACTATATCACTTAATGCTTTAATTCCAGCAGAACAATTTACATAAGTTATAACTATATGATCTGGGTATTTCTTTTTAAATTCAGAAAATAATTCAGGCGGACAAGTATCAGCTAATGAACATCCAGCTTTTAAATCTGGTAATAATACTTTTTTTGAAGGTGATAAAATCTTAGCTGTTTCAGCCATGAAATGTACACCAGCAAAAACAATAATATCAGCATTTGTTTTTGCAGCTTCTTGAGATAGACCTAAACTATCACCAATATAATCTGCAATATCTTGTATATCTGAATCTTGATAGTAATGAGCTAAGATAACAGCGTTCTTTTCTTTTTTTAATTTTTCAATTTCTACAAACAAATCTAAAGTAGGATCTACTGGCATATCCAAATATCCTTTAGTATTTAAATCTGTTAAATGTAATTGTTCCATAATTTTTTCGATTTTCAAATTTGTAAATTATTAACGTCTTATTAAAATCATCATTTCTTTTTAAAAAAATTTGGTGATGATGATTAGGGTGTTGGTGAAGTCAATAACTTTCATTTTTGTTAACATAAATTTACTTTTAATTTTTTATCCACAGACTATCCACATAAAATCTAAACCAACAGACTGATTAATAGTTCATTTTATTTTCCTCAAAATTTGTGGAAAGTTATGCTGTTAAAAAGACAAGTCTCGAAAAAAGGTGGATATCCTGTTAATAAGTCAGCAAAAGAATGTATAAATACGGGATAACTTTATGATTTCCCTCAGGTTTGAAAATTATTCCACTATTACTCACAAGTTGTCAACGTGAAAAATGCTGTTCTTAACACCTTTTGGGTATCGGATAGTGAGTATCGAATAATACTTTTGATTTTTTTACCCTTTACCCTTTACCCACTACCCACTACTCATAATATTTGTAACTTTGTTAATTCTTATTTGTTTCATCTGCATGAAAAAGACAGATTATTTAGTAATTGGTTCAGGAATAGCGGGTTTGAGCTTTGCTCTAAAAGCAGCCAAACATGGAAAGGTGTGCATTGTTACGAAATCCAATGAAGATGAATCGAACACAAAATACGCACAGGGTGGTGTTGCAGTAGTAATTGATAAAGACGATTCATACGAGAAGCATATAGAAGATACATTAATTGCAGGTGATGGTTTATGTAAGGAAAATGTAGTTGAACTCGTTGTAAAAGAGGGTCCAGAAAGAATTCAAGAAATTGTAAAATACGGGACTAAATTTGATAAAGATCAGCGTGGAGAATATCATTTAGCGAAAGAAGGTGGTCATTCAGAACATAGAGTTCTTCATTTTAAGGATATTACAGGATTTGAAATAGAGAAAGCACTATTAAAGCAAATTCACCAAAACCCGAACATAGAAATATTAACACATTATTTCGCGATAGACATCATTACAGAACACCATTTAGGTAAGGAAGTTAATAAATCCACAGAGGATATTCATTGTTATGGAATCTATGCATTGAATACCAATACGAATGATATCGAAAAAATATTAGCGAAGGTAACAGTAATGGCATCGGGGGGTGCCGGACATATATATAGTACTACTACAAATCCAACAATCGCAACGGGTGATGGTATTGCAATGGTTTACAGAGCAAAGGGTAAAATGAGAAACATGGAGTTTATTCAGTTTCACCCAACAGCTTTATATCACCCAGGAGAATATCCTAGTTTTTTAATATCTGAAGCTGTAAGAGGACATGGAGGTATTTTAAGAAATAGAAAAGGTGAAGCTTTTATGGATACTTATGATCCAAGAGCTTCCTTAGCACCTAGAGATATTGTAGCTAGAGCGATTGATTCGGAGATGAAAAAATCTGGCGACGATTTTGTCTACTTAGATATTACTCATGTTCCGAAAAATGAATTAATGCAACACTTCCCTAACATTTATGCAAAATGCTTGAGTATTGGAATTGACATGAGCAAAGATTACATTCCAGTTGTACCAGCTGCACATTATATGTGTGGTGGAATTATGGTAAATGAATTTGGTGAATCGAATATCAAAAATTTATTTGCTTGTGGAGAATGTGCATCTACGGGTTTGCATGGTGCAAATAGACTTGCCTCTAATTCACTTTTAGAAGCATTAGTTTTTGCACATAGAAGTTATGAAAAAGCTCTTGAAAAGATTGCAAATATTGACTTTCAAGAGAATATTCCAGATTGGAATGAAAAAGGAATTTCATTATCAAACGAAGATATTTTAGTAACACATAATATTCGAGAAACACAAAGAATAATGAGTGATTATGTGGGAATTGTAAGATCTGATTTCAGATTAGAACGAGCAATGCGCAGACTAGAATTGATTTATAATGAGACTGAAGATTTTTATAAAAAAACAAAGATTTCTGTAAAGCTATGTGAGCTAAGAAACCTAATTCAAGTTTCTTATGTAGTGATAAAATCTGCAATGATGCGAAAAGAAAGTAGGGGTTTACATTACACCACAGATTATCAAGAAAAACAAAACGAAACCACAGATACAATTTTTTAAAATATGTTTGAAAATAATTCAAGAACAGAACTTTCCGATTTAGGAGAGTTTGGTTTAATAGATCATCTAACAAAACACATTGAGCTAACACAAGAAAGTACAATTAAAGGTGTTGGAGATGATGCTGCAATTTTAAATTTTAAGGATGAACAAGTAGTGGTATCTACTGATTTATTGTTAGAAGGAATTCATTTCGATTTATCTTATGTTCCATTAAAACATTTAGGTTATAAGTCGATCATGGTAAATCTTTCAGACATATTTGCCATGAATGCTTATCCTACGCAAGTATTAGTATCTATTGGGCTTTCGAATAGATTTTCGTTGGAAGCAATTGAAGAAATTTACCAAGGAATGAATATCGCTTGTAAAAGATATGGAGTTGATTTAGTTGGAGGAGATACAAGCGCATCTAAACAAGGTTTAGTAATTAGTGTAACGGCAATTGGTAAACAATCTGCAGAAAAAATTACAAAAAGAGATACAGCACAAATTAATGATTTGATTTGTGTAACAGGAGATTT
>CAZYBY010000382.1:0-9635 GCA_964645385.1 uncultured Sphingobacterium sp. | reverse complement strand
TGTGGGATAAATGTGGTATGGCTCGTAATGCTGAGGGATTAAAAGAAGCGATCAGTGAAATTCAACAAATCAGAAAAGAATTCTGGTCGGATGTTAGAGTTCCAGGATCTGCAGATGAATTTAACCCAGAGTTAGAAAAAGCTGGAAGAGTTGCAGACTTTATAGAGCTAGGAGAATTAATGTGTAAAGATGCTTTAGCAAGAGAAGAATCTTGTGGAGGTCACTTCCGCGAAGAATACCAAACAGAAGAAGGTGAAGCTTTACGTGACGATGAAAAATTCGCATATGTTGCTGCTTGGGAATTCAAAGGTTTAGATCAAGAGCCAATATTACACAAAGAGGAATTGAAATATGAAAATATTAAGATTGCTCAACGTAGCTATAAATAGAAAACAAGTATTGAGTATTGAGTATTGAGACTCTATCCAGATAGACTACAAGGCTATAGGGATGAGATCGAAAAAATAGATATAAAGTTAATAAAACTAAAACACTAATAATATGAGTGGAAATATGAATCTTACACTAAAAGTGTGGAGACAAAAAAATTCAACGACACCAGGTAAATTAGTTACTTACCAAGTGAAAGAAATTTCACCAGATATGTCGTTTTTAGAAATGATTGATGTTTTAAATGAACAATTAATTAATAAGAACGAAGAGCCAATTGCATTCGATCACGATTGTAGAGAAGGTATTTGCGGGATGTGTAGTTTATATATCAATGGTAGACCACATGGTCCGAAAGAAAGAATTACAACTTGCCAGTTACATATGCGTTCTTTCAGCGATGGAGAAACGATTACAATAGAGCCTTGGAGAGCTAAAGCTTTTCCTGTAATAAAAGACTTAACAGTTGATCGTTCTGCATTCGATAGAATTATTTCTGCAGGTGGTTTTATTTCTGTGAATACTGGAAATGCACAAGACGCGAATGCTTTACCTATCGGAAAAGAAGAAGCTGACTTAGCATTCGATGCTGCAGCTTGTATTGGCTGTGGAGCTTGTGTTGCAGCTTGTAAAAATGCTTCTGCAATGTTATTCGTTTCTGCTAAAGTATCTCAACTTTCATTATTACCTCAAGGTCAACCAGAACGTTACATGCGTGTTAAAAATATGGTAGCTCAAATGGATGAAGAAGGTTTCGGAAATTGTACAAATACTGGTGCTTGCGAAGCAGAATGTCCGAAAGGAATTTCGTTATCAAATATTGCTAGAATGAACCGCGATTTCTTAGTGGCGAGTGTAGCATCTAATAGCTAGTTTTAAGAATTGAGATATGAGTATTGAGATTTTTCTCATTTCTCATATCTCAATCTTTTTTTATTTACTCAAAGTTTACTGGGAGTCCGAACTGTACCGCTACTTTCACTCCATTTTTCTCGCCGGGTATCCAATCTGGCATTTTTGAAATTACTCTTAAAGCTTCCGCATCGCACTCTTCGTTTAAACCCTTTACAATTTGCGCTGAAGTCACTTTGCCATTCTTATCAATTACAAAAGAAACCAATACTCTACCATTTACTTTATTCTTTTTATAAATAGCGGGATACTTAATATTCTTACTTAAATATTTAACGAGAGCAACTTGTCCTCCTGGATATTCAGGCATTTTATCGACCCTAGTATAAATTGTGTTTTCATCTGTCGTAGAATTTTGTGCAAATGAACTTTGAGAATTAAGAGCGAAAAATATAAATACAAGAATTAAACTTAATTTTCTCATCGAATAGATATTTCATTAAATATACACATAATGATTTGAAAATCAAGCACAAATTCATATATTTAACCATGCCTAAATTTCAATTTCATTTAATAATCATTCTTTTCATTGCAAGCAATTTTGCGAATGCAAATACGATGAGCTATGAACAAATGAAATCTAAATATGGGCAGAAAAAAATTATCGTATCAGACATTGAAGTTCCTGCAATTATTGCTCTTTCTTTTTATCCTGAATTAAAAAACACACCAATCCGTTTTGAGTATAAAAAAATCTCAACCACGATGAGTACATTTCCTGATGTTAACTCACTTTTTTCTAAAAGAAAATCTTATACGATTTATATTAATTCTGATGTGAAAACCTCTGGTGCTGTATCGCTTTCTACATTAACTTTAAAACAGAAAGTTGGGATTATTGCTCACGAACTAGCTCATGTATTGGATTTCGAACAACGAAGTAGTATTTCTATTATTCAATGTGGAATATTTTATAAGTGCTCTGGGGCATACCACAAAAAATTAGAGCGATCAACCGATGAAATGGTTATAAACAAAGGGCTTGGCAATGAGTTATATGATTTCTCGAATTATGTATTAAACTACTCGAATGCTTCTGAAGAATACAAAGCCTTTAAAAAAAGAAATTATTTACTTCCAGAAGAAATAAAACAAAGGATGAAATAGTACCTTAGTAAGGTGGAAGATATTACTTACATAAAACTTTCAGATTTATCGCGTAAAATTGAGCAGGTTTTTAAACAAAACTTTAGCAATGAATTTTATTGGATAATTGCAGAGGTATCTGGGCATAAATTTTATGCTGATACCGATAGGCATTATTTTGATCTTGTTGAAAAGAGTAATAATTCTGAAGTTGAAGTTGCGAAATTCAAAGCAAAATCGTGGTCCGAAGGCTCTGCAAGTATAGAAAACTTTAAGCATATCACCGGTCAAGAATTTCAATCTGGATTGCAAGTATTAATTAAAGTTAAGGTTGAGTACCATTCTCTTTATGGTTTATCACTTACTCTATTAGAGATTGATCCATCATTTACTCTGGGGAATATTGAAAAGCAACGCAGAGAAACATTAGACAGGTTATTACGCGAAAATGACGATTGTATTTTTTTAATCAATGATGAATACATCACCAAAAACAAAAAGATAGACCTTCCGCAAGTAATACAAAAAATTGCACTAGTTGCTTCTCCAAATTCTGAAGGGTATTCCGATTTTACTCATACGATGATTAATAATCAGCATGGGTATAAATTTGAAATCGACAATTATTTTTCATCAGTTCAAGGTAAGGATGCGGAGAAAGAATTGATCAATACTTTAATTTCAATTTATACCTCTGGAATAAAATACGATTGTGTGGTTATGATTAGAGGTGGTGGTGCAAAAACAGATTTCTTAGTTTTTGATACGTATAATTTATCTAGAGCGGTTGCGCGTTTCCCAATTCCAATTATAACTGGTATTGGTCATCATAAAGATGTGAGTATTGTAGATATGATGGCGAATAGTCCGACAAAAACACCAACTAAATGTGCGGAGTTAATTATTTCTCATAATAAATATTTTGAAGAGCATGTGTTAGCCCTTCAACAAAACATATTGATAAAAACTCAACAATTACTGAGCAAAGGAATCTCAGAAATAAATGAAATAAAAGGAAGTATCATTGGAAATGTTCAATATTTAATTAATGAACAACAAGAACAAATGAGAAGTTATTCCTCTGTAATTATCAACAAACCAAATTTAGTTGTACAAAGAAAACTTCAAACCTTAGATTTTATTAAACAAAATTTACAAACACAATCGCAAAAATTAATTCAATCGAAAACAAGTGAAATTAATCATTTTGTAAAAGTGATGAAATTAATGAGTCCTGTGAATATTTTGAAAAAGGGGTTTGCAATCATAAGTTTAAACGATGAAGTGTTAGTAAATGCTGATATTGTAGAGAAAGGTGCAAAACTTAAAATTAATATGTTTCAAACAGAAATTGAAACTATAGTGACACAAAAAACAAAAACAGATGGAAAAGAATTTGACATATGAACAAGCTTTTGAAGAGCTTAGAATTATTGCTTCGGAGATTGAAGACGAAACAGTATCAGTGGATGTATTGGCAGTAAAAGTAAAACGAGCTTCGGAGCTAATTGCTTATTGCCAAACGAAGCTACGTTCTACTGAAGTTGAAGTGAATAAAATCATTAAACAAATGGATCGTAAATCGATACCAGAATAAAGATATTCACAGAGTTTTATTTTAATACTAATTTGTAATAGGCTTTACTTTTGTCGATTTCGAGTTGATCACGATTTGCACCAGGAATTAGCAATTCGTTTTTACCTGCTGGTAAGGTTACAACTTCGTCACTACCTTTAATTTTCACATTGATTGGAATTTCAAATCCCTCAACCACATTGCTCCAATTGTATTTTACCAAAGTGCTTTTATTTTGAGTTACAAACTCAACATTAAATTCAGGTAATGATCCTTGGCGTAAGTAAACATCGAAAATTGGTTTTAAATTTTTTCCAGATTTTTTATTCATTAAAGAAAGTACATCTTCAGTAGATATATTTTTATGACGATAATCTTTTTGTAGGCTCGCAACAATATCCCACCAGATAATATCATCATTAATATAATTTCTAAGAGTATTCAAGAACAAAGCCCCCTTTGGATACATATCACCACTTCCTTCTTTATTAACACCATAAGGGCCAATAACAGGTTGTTTATTATCAACACCTTTTTTCAACCCTTCAAGATATTTATTTGCACTTTCTCTTCCGTACAATTCTTCTAGGTAAACTGTTTCAGAATATTGACCAAAACCTTCGTGTATCCACATATCAGCGATATCATAAGAGGTTAAAGAATTACCCCACCATTCATGTGCAGACTCGTGGATGATGATGTAGTCGAATTTTTTACCTTCACCAGAACCAGAAAGATCGAAACCTAAATAACCATTTTTAAAAGCATTTCCATAAGCAACACAGCTTTGGTGCTCCATGCCTAAATAAGGAGTTTGTACGAGCTTATATCCATCTTTATAAAAAGGATATTTACCAAAACGTTTTTCAAAAGCATCCATCATCGGCTTTACTTGTTCAAATTGTTTTTGCGCCTTTTCTAAATCATCTTTTAATACATAATAATCTAGTGTTAATACTTCTCCATCAACTTTACTTTTATAGGTATCATTCCAATGAGCATAATCTGCGATGTTGATGCTAACATCGTAATTGTTGATTGGTTCAGAAACGAACCATTCGAAACGAGTGTATTCGTTTCCAATTTCTTTTTTAGCACGAAGTCGACCATTCGATACTTCTTCTAAATCTGAAGAACTGGTGATATTGATTGCCATACTATCAGGTTCATCACTTTGATGATCTTTAGTTGGCCACCATAAGCTTGCACCCGTTCCTTGACAAGCCACAGCAACAAATGGTTTTCCATTTTTATCCGTTTTGAAAACAAAGCCACCATCCCAAGGTGCACGTTTTGCTATAGTAGGATTTCCTTCATAGTATACTTTTATTGCAGATGAACTTCCAGCTGTTAGTGGATTAGGGAAAGTTACGAATACTGCATTGAACTCTCTTTTAAATGGAAGAGATTTATTATTCCATTCAACTTTTGTAATTTTCAAATTGTCGAATAAATCGAATTGAAGAACTGGTAAATTATTTTTCACCTTGAATTGAATAATGTTACTTCCTGAAATGTATTTGTTTTCGATATCGATTTTTAAATCGAGGTTATAAAAAGTAACATCATAATTAGCACGCTCTGGTGAAAGCGTTCCACGAAGGGAATCTTTGCGAGTAAATTTTTCAGGCAAACCTGTGCCAAGTTGTGCAAAAGAGTAATTGCTTACTAAAACAATTACACCTAAAACAAATAATAATCTTTTCATATTTAAAGCTAATAAATAAATCTAGCAATAAGCAAAATGAAAAGTAACGATGCTGTTATTATGAATTCCTTATAAAGATTTCAATATTTTTAGTTTTAACAATGCCGCTACACTCATAGAATCTGTTATTTCACCACGAAGCACCATATTAATAGCTTCAGTTAGAGGTAAACGTTTAATTTGAAGTTGTTCGGTTTCTTCTGGTTCAGCTTCTCTTTGCGTTAAATTTTCGGCTGTATAAATAATACTGAATTCATCACTTACAGAATTCGACAAATACATTTCTAGAATTTTATTCCATTGTTCAGCAACTAATCCAGTTTCTTCAATAAGTTCCCGTTTTGCAGAATCAAGAGGGTCAACATCTAACTTACCACCACCTTCTGGAATTTCCCAAGAATAGGCGTTCAATGGATATCTATATTGTCCAACTAGAATTGTATCTCCGTTTTCGAAAATTGGAATTACTCCTATAGCTAGATTCTTGAAATGCACTTTTCCATATATACCTTTCCCACCATTTGGATTTAACACTTGATGCTCTTCTATTTGAATCCAAGGATTATTATATATTTCTCGAGAAGATAAGGTTGTCCAAGGGTTATGATTTTCATTCATAAAATTAATGTTACTATGATTAATATTATCTTAATTTAAAGTATTTATGTAATTCATTTCAATATAAGTTATGAGAAAAATCTACTTAATTCTAATCTGTTTATTTATCATTTCGATTAGTAATGCACAAAATTACCAATTCAAAGGTAAGGTAATCGATAGGAATACCAAGAAAACTCTTCCATTTGTTGCTGTTACTATAGTTGGAGAAAACAAAGGTGTGCAAACAGATATTGACGGTAAGTTTAATTTCAAAACTAATAAACAAACCTTACTTCTTAGATTTCAATATGTAGGCTATCAAAGTAAAGAGCAAACTGTAAAAGCAAACGAAGAGGTGGAGGTAATATTATCGATTAAAGAAAATGTAATTAAAGAAGTTCAGGTAATTGCAGGGGAAAATCCAGCGAATAAAATCATAAAAAAAGTAATTGAGAATAAGGATAAAAACAATCCAGAGAAACTCAAATCATTTCGATATGTATCATACAACAAGTTTGTATTTACAGGTAAAGAAGACACAACAATTTTTCCAAGAAGGTTAGCGTATAGGATTTCAAAATTAGATTCGACTAAATCTGATTATCAATTTAAAAAAGATTCGATTGCACATAGATTTGAAAAAGAAAAAAAATCAGCTGATTCGCTTTTCGAAAAGCAACATTTGTTCATTACTGAAACTGTAACACAAAGAGATTATTTATATCCTGAAAAAAACAAAGAACAAATAAAGGCAGTTAAAATTTCAGGATTGAAAAATCCAATGTTTGTGCTGATTGCTTCGCAATTTCAATCGTTTTCGTTTTATAAAGATTACATGAAAGTGTTGGACAAAAATTATTTGAGTCCGATAAGTAAAGGAAGCACATCGAAATATTTTTTCTCTCTAGAAGATACATTAATTCAAAATAACGATTCGGTATTTGTTATTTCCTTCAAACCATTTAAAAACAAGAACTTTGAAGCACTGAAAGGATTGCTTTATGTAAATCAAGATGGTTATGCTATTCAAAATGTTATAGCCGAACCAGAGAAGAGCAGTTATTTCAAAATTAAGGTTCAACAACAATACGAAAAAATACAAGGAGCATGGTTTCCTACTCAATTGAATACGGATTTAGATATGGGATTATCAGTTCAAATTGAGAATAGAACTATGATAGGTGTTGGAAGAACATATATTAAAGAAATAGAAATTGGAGTAGACCAAGCAAAGAAAAAATTCGATGGAGTAGTAATTGATTACGATAGAAAATCAATTAAAAATAATTCAGACTCGTTATTATCAAAATATAGAATAGATACATTAGATAAATTAGAAAAACAAACTTATTATATTGTTGATAGTATTGGAAAGGCAGAGAAGCTAGATGAAAAAATAAAACTATTTGATGTTATTTCGAAAGGGTATATACCGTGGGGTTATGTACAGTTTGATATAAAAAGAATTTTAAGTGGGTATAATGATTATGAAGGGGTAAGATTAGGGGCAGGAATTGGAACTTCAGAAAAGTTTAGCAAATATTTTTCTGTTGATGGATATTTTGCTTGGGGAACAAAAGATCATAAATTCAAATACGGAGGTAATTTAAAAGTTCCAATTTATTTAGAGCAAGATATTATTTGGAATGCAAGTATATCTAAAGATGTAATAGAATCGGGAGCTACAAGTTTCCGTGGAGATAAAAAAACTAAGTTTGATACCTATAGAAATATTTTGGTATGGAACATGGATTGGCAAGAAGGTTATGAAACAGATTTAAGTATTAGATCTCATAAATATTTATTACATCATTTATATTATTCAGAATATAACAGAAGAGTAACAAATACTTATCAATATTTCGATGGAAGTAAAAGTTTTTCAGAATTTAAAACGAGCGAAATAGGTATTAGCACAAGATTTGCTTTTGGTGAAACATTCATCAGACAATCGAAGCAAAGAATTTCGATGGGAACAAAATATCCAATACTATGGTTAAACATTGGATATGCAAAAGGATCGAGTGATGTATGGAATGGAGAGTTTTTGAAATTAGATGCAAAAGTTAAAAAATCATTTACCATCAGAAATATAGGAACTACACACCTGCAAGCGTTTGCTGGATATATTAAAGGAGATGTTCCATACCCTTATGCATATAATGGAAGGGCAAACAATAATGGAAGTTTTAGTTTAGCATCTCAAGGATATTTTGAAACGATGAGAATGAACGAATTTCTATCATCTGAATACTTTTCGATTTTTATAACCCATGATTTTGGTAAGCTATTATACCAGAGTAAATATTTCAAGCCAGGAATATCATTAACAAGTGGATATGGAGTTGGACGATTAAGCAACAAAACTCAACATCAGGGAATAGTGTTTAAAACGATGGAAAAAGGATATTGGGAAAGTGGGCTATTATTAAGTGATTTACTGGTTATGAAAACACAATTCTATAATATGGGTTTAGGTATAGGCTCATATTATCGATATGGAGCATATAAAAATATTATAGAAAAAGATAACTTAGCATTTAAATTAAACCTTACGATTTCGTTTTAAAATGAATGAGCGAAGAAAACAATGGTTGAAAAGGTTCGGATGGGCCGGCTTTTTATTTTTCCTAATCAAGGGAATTGCTTGGTTGGTGGTAGGCTATATGGCCTATAATGGATGTAACTAAATACCTCAATATAATCTCATGAAAAAGTTTTTTATTATTTCTGCAATGCTTTTAGGGCAAACAGTTTTTGCTCAAAACAAAATGCAGCCAGAGACTTTATGGAAGTTTGGCAGAGTAGCCGAACCCAAAGTATCTCCTGACGGTAAAATGGTAGTATATCAAATTACCAACTATAAAGTTGATGAAAACAAAGGCAATACTGACCTTTGGATTGTGCCAGTAAATGGTGGAACACCGAAGCAATTAACTGCAACACCAAATTCAGAAAATAGTGCACGTTGGAGGCCAGATGGAAAGAAGATTGGTTATTTAAGTTCAGAAACAGGAGAATCTCAATTATGGGAAATGAATCCAGACGGAACGGATAAAAAACAAATCAGCAATATTGAAGGAGGCGTTTATAATTTCAATTATTCACCAACGCAAAAACATATTTATTTTTCTCAAGAAGTAGATTTAGAATATACGGTTAAGAAAAGATATCCAGACTTACCAAAAGCGAATGCATTAGAGTATGACGGACTAATGATGCGTCATTGGACACAATGGGAAGATGGAGCATTTAGTCATGTTATGTTTTGCACTTACGAAGACGGAAAATTAGGCAAACCAGTAGATGTAATGCCGGGTGAAAAGTTTGATGCGCCAACTCAGCCATTTGGTGGAGAAG
>CAZYBY010000381.1:0-2655 GCA_964645385.1 uncultured Sphingobacterium sp. | reverse complement strand
TTAAATGCAGAGCAAAAAGAGGATATTAAATTTAGAGATAAAACATTTAGTTTTAAACCTGAGTATAAATCACATGAATTAGCGGTCAGTTTACTCAATGGACAAATGTCGTACCCTACTACTGTATTCCTAGATGAAAATATTAATATTCTAACTGTTGTTCCTGGGTATTTAACACCTAAAGATTTGAATCCAATTTTAAAATATTTTGGGGAAAATATTTACAAGACTATGAACTGGAAAGAATATTCAGGCGAGAATTGATTTCTAGACTAATTGATTATTTGACTGATTGATAATAGACATTGTTCAAATTTTCTAATTGTTCATATTGTTCAAATTATCTAATTGTTCAAACACAGTAATCATCGACTTTCCTATATCAGTTAAGTAATACTCAACGTGCAATGGCTTCTCTTTAATTACTACTCTGTTAAACAATCCAACATCTTCTAATTCTCTAAGTGCTGTGCTTAATGATTGTTTATTTGCATCTGGTAATGATTTTAATAATGTACTAAAACGTAATGGACCTGAAACGGATAATTTAAATATTTCTGGTTTCCATTTTCCCGATAACATTTTCAAAAGTGATTGTGCCGGACAAGTTTCGTTTTGCTCTGTAGTGTTTTTATTAGTCATATTTTTTTGACTTATTGATGTGTTGTTTTTTAATAATGAGATTTGCTCATCATCAAAACTAAAAATACAATGAAAAGTTTATCGATTCTAATTTTTACAATAGTATCCTTCTCACTTAGTCATTGTATACAATACAAAAATAGTCAAATGGAAAACAACAACCCTTTATTATGCAATCCCGAGTCGGGTATTTGTGAAATTGCTCCAACTACTGAAAAATCAAGTATTTCAACTGCTCAAATAGCAATTAAAAAAAACATAAAAATAATATATTATACGGATCCCATTTGTTCTTCTTGTTGGGGCATAGAACCTGAACTTCGTAAACTTAAGTTAGAATATGGAGATCAAATTGAATTTGATTATCGAATGGGTGGATTATTACCTGATTGGAGTTATAATAGTGGTGGCATTAGTAAACCATCAGATGTTGCACATCATTGGGATGAAATGAGTGAGTATTATGATATGCCGATTGATGGAGATGTTTGGCTTGAGGACCCCTTACATTCTTCATATCCTCCATCTATTGCATTTAAAGCCGCTCAATTGCAAGATTCAGAAAAAGCATCATTGTTTTTAAGATCATTAAGAGAAAAAGTATTTATACATAAGCAAAATATTTGTCGTTGGGAACATATTGAATCTGCAGCTTTAGAAGCAAAACTAGACATACAACAACTTAAAAGTGATATTGATAATAAAGCTAAATCTTTATTTAATGAGGATTTAAACCTTGGTAGAGATTTAGGTGTTAGAGGATTTCCGACAATGTTTTTTGTGGATACTGCTGGTAATAGAGAAATTGTTTATGGTTCAAAGCCTTATTCAGCATATGTAAATGCTTTAAAAAAATTAGATAAGCATATTAATAAGCTTGAATATGCCAAAGATTGGAAATCTATATTCAGTCGCTATCATTCACTTACTGCAAAAGAGTATTCTACAATTGCCGAACTACCGAGGAATGATGCAGAAACAAAATTAAATGAGCTTACATCTAATGGTTTATTAAAAAGAAAAGTTACCAAAAATGGGGCAATCTGGACTTTGAATTAGTATAAAATAGGATAAATAAAAAAGCCTTTTGAATTAAATCAAAAGGCTTTCTTTTTTGGGGTGGATGATGGGACTCGAACCCACGACCCTCGGAACCACAAACCGATGCTCTAACCAACTGAGCTACAACCACCGTGTAACCTATCTTTTCAGATGGGAGCACAAAAATAGCATTCCCATCGAATATTCCCAACATTTTTGAAAATTATTAGTCTAAAATTATCTTATTTTTGAGAATGAATTTGATAAAAAACATATTTCAATTCGAAAACTACCCTAATTCTATACTCGAGCAAAAGAGTAAATGGAAATGGTTTATATTCACATGCATCGCAATTAGATTGTTGTTTTTTATCTCAGATGGACATAATTCTGATTATGATTTTTTTGAAAATTGGGCTGATAGAATTGTACATCATGGCTTATTAAACATCTATTCTATTAAGGTTGATCGTTTTGAATGCGACTATCCTCCACTCTATCTATACGTCATAACACCAGTAGCATATCTTTTTAAAGCCTTTTCTTGGGATATGCATACCCAGTTTTTCGATACATTTCTAAAAGCATTCAATTTAATAATTGAAGGTATTTTTCTATTCTACTTTTATCGTAAAACAAACAATAAAGTCTTTTTAGCCCTGATGTTATTATCACCTGCTACTATTGTAAATGCATATGGTTGGGGGCAAATAGATATACTTTATAGCATTTTAATGTTTTTAGGTATTTATTACATACTAGAAGGAAAACTTTACCATACAGCAATTATTTTGGGAATTTCTATGAGTTTAAAAACTCAGACTTTGTTATTTCTACCAATTTTTGGAATATTATTTTTGACATCAAAAATCTCCATCAAAGAGAAACTATATTCTTTGTTGCTACTTATTTCAATTTTTCTACTTATCAATTTACCTTTCATAATAGGTGCCCCAAACTCAATGGATTCTA
>CAZYBY010000380.1:0-11109 GCA_964645385.1 uncultured Sphingobacterium sp. | reverse complement strand
GTTTTCGTTTCGTATACAGGAGAAGCATTAGATTACAAAGCACCATTATTAAAAGCATTACATTTCTTAGATAAAGCAGCAGTTGATGTTTGTCAATTATTCGATAAAAACATCACCAAAGTAAATGCTTCACTAGGAATTGAACAAGAATACTTTTTAGTTGATTTAGCATTATATAATGCTCGCCCGGATTTAATGTTAACAGGACGTACATTATTTGGACATATGTCGGCTAAAGGCCAACAATTAGAAGATCATTATTTCGGTTCTATTCCTGATCGTGTATTAGCATACATGGTAGAATTAGAAACAGAAGCAATCAAATTAGGTATTCCATTAAAAACTCGTCATAATGAAGTAGCACCGAGTCAGTTCGAATGTGCTCCTATTTATGAAGAAATCAATTTAGCCATCGACCATAACCAATTGTTAATGGACTTAATGGACAAAGTTGCACGCAGACATGGATTCAAAGTATTATTGCATGAGAAACCTTATGCAGGTGTTAATGGCTCTGGTAAACACAACAACTGGTCGTTAATTACAGATACTGGTAAAAACTTATTAGCACCAGGAAAAACTCCAAAGAACAATTTGATGTTCTTAACTTTCTTTGTGAATACAATTAAGGCAGTAAGTGAGCATGCTGATTTATTAAGAGCGAGTATAGCATCTATAAACAACGATCACCGTTTAGGTGCAAACGAAGCTCCACCAGCAATTATTTCAATATTCTTAGGAAGTCAATTAGATGAAGTATTGAATGAAGTTGAAACTTCGAAGATCAATAAGAAATTAGATACAAGTAATGCAATGTGGTTAGGTATTCCTAAAATTCCACAAATATTATTAGATAATACTGATAGAAACAGAACGTCACCATTTGCTTTTACAGGTAACAAGTTTGAATTCAGAGCAGTAGGTTCTTCAGCTAACTCATCAGCACCGATGACTGTATTAAACACCATCATGGCTGATCAATTAATATCTTTCAAGAAAGAAGTTGATGCCTTGATTAACAAAGGAGAAAAGAAAGATGTTGCGATTTTAACAGTTATCAAAAAATACATAAAAGAATCTAAATCAGTTAGATTCGAAGGAAATGGATATAGTGTAGAGTGGGAAAAAGAAGCTGCTAAGAGAGGCTTATCAAACATCAAAACTACACCAAAAGCTTTAGATGCATATGTTTCAAAGAAAACAACGGATTTATTCACAAGAAACAATATTTTCAATGGTGTAGAAATTCATGCTCGACATGATATCATGTTAGAGAATTACATGAAAAAACTACAAATTGAATCTAGAATTATTGGAGAGCTAGTTACAAGTTATATTATTCCATCTGCTGTTTCATATCAAAACACATTGATTGAGAATGTTAAAGGCTTGAAAGAAATAGGTTTACCAAAAACTTCATTCGATTCTCAGATGGAATTAATTAAAAAGATTTCTGACCATGTTAGTGTTATCAAGAAATCAGTAGATGAAATGACAGAAGAACGTAAAAAAGCTAACACAATTACAGATGCAAGAAAATTAGCTATCGCATACGACGAAAAAGTAAAGCCATATTTCGAAACAATTCGATACAATGTTGATAAACTAGAATTAATCGTTGGTGATCAATATTGGCCTTTACCAAAATTCAGAGAATTATTATTTTTAAAGTAAGAAATAACTTGCAATAGAAAAAGCCACCCCATAAGGTGGCTTTTTTTCGTAATATTATCCAAAAAAATATATATTTGGTCTTTCCTCGGTATCATTTTTGCTGTGGAATGCGTTTAAAAAAAGCAATAATTCATTAAAATGAAGTTAAAACACATTTCTTTATTCATTCTCACCATCGGTGTTAGTACAATTTTATATTCTTGTGGAGCAAACAAAGCTAGTGTTGCATTAGCTGAGAAGGCTTATAATAATGAGAAGTATTTTCTAGCTGCTGATTTATATAAGAAGGCTATTCCAGATGTTCGTAAGAAAGAAGCAAAAGCAGAACTTACATTTAAAATTGGCGAATGTTACCGATTAATCAGCAATAATAAACAAGCTGCTACTTGGTACGAGAAAGCGATTAAAGCAGGTTACGACTCTACAGATGCTTACAACAAATTTGCTAATGCATTAAAAGCACAAGATCGTTTTGATGATGCTATTGATGTATACAAAGAATTATTAGCTAAAAACCCAAACGATTCATCTACTATGAAAGCAATTGAAAATTGCAAAATGGTTATTGAATGGAAAAAGAAAGATGTATTCTTTGATGTTTATAATGAAGCTTCATTAAACACTAAAGATATGGAGTATGCTCCATCTTTTTACGGTAAAGGAATTATTTTCACTTCTAACAGAGGTACTGTAAAAGGTAAAAATTATTACGAAAGAACAGGTAAAAATTACGAAAACATTTATGCTACAGCTAATTCTGGAAAAAACAAATGGTCGAAACCAGAATCTTTAAATAAAGATATCAATACAGCTTTTAACGAAGGTGTAGCAAGTTTCGATAATGCAAATAGAGTATTATATTTTACACAATGTAATGGTCCGAAAGGAAAAGAAAATTCTTGTAAAATATTTTCAACTCAAAATGAAGGTAACACTTGGACAGAGCCTACAGAAGTTCAAATTCCAAACCCGGATTCAGCAATTTTAGGTCACCCTAGCATTACTGCAGATGGAAATAGAATTTATTTTGCTACTGATATGAAAGGTGGATTTGGAGGAAAAGATATTTGGTATTCAGATAAACAAGGAAGTTCTTGGAGTGCACCAGTTAATGCTGGTCCGAAAATCAATTCAGCTGGCGACGAAGAATTCCCATTCATACATCCATCAGGAACATTATACTTCTCTTCTACTGGAAGAGGTGGTATGGGAGGATTTGATATTTTCTTCTGTGATTTTGAAGATGGAGATTGGACTGAAGCACTTAACTTAAAATCGCCTACTAACTCTGCTGGAGATGACTTTGGTTTTGTATTAGATGAAAACAAGGAAGTAGGTTATTTATCATCAAATCGTTTTGGTGGTAAAGGTGAAGATGATATTTATTCTGCATATGCAATTCCTTTAGTATTTACAATTTCAGGAAAGACTATTAATAATGCAACTAATAAAGTTTTAGCTCAAGCCAAAGTTACTATCATTGGTAGCGACGGAAGCACACAAACAGTTACAAGTGATGCAACTGGTTCGTATAAATTCACGATTAAGAAAGATGTAAATTATCAATTAAACGCTTCTAAATATCGTTTCTTCGGAGATGTTGGAGAAGCTACAACATACGGATTAAAAGAATCTAAAGACTATACCATCAATTTCAAATTAAATCCGATTCCATTAAAAGAAATTGTATTAAAAGGAATTTTATACGATTTAGCGAAAGCAGATTTAAGAGAAGAATCGATTAGCACATTAGATTCCTTAATTAAAACTTTAAAAGACAATCCTACATTTGTAATTGAAATTGCTTCACATACGGATTCACGTGCAGATTCAGCATATAACTACGATTTATCGCAAAGAAGAGCTCAGTCTGTAGTAAATTATTTAGTATCGAAAGATATCGAAAGAGAAAGATTAGTTCCAAAAGGATACGGAGAATCTAGATTATTAAATGATTGTAAAGATGGAGTTGAATGTACTGAAGAGCAACATCAACAAAACAGACGTACATCATTCTCAGTAATTTCGGAAGATTATGTTCCTAAAGAACAACCTAAATTACCAGAAGCAGGTAAGCCTAAACCAAACACTCCAGCTAAACCTGGTACAGGTAATAATTTAGCACCTAAAACAACTGGAACTACAGGAACAATTCCTGCTACTCCAAGTACACCAGGAAACTCAACTCCGGCTGGTACTGTTAAACCTGCGGTTAATCCTAATGGATTACCAGCATCGGTTACACCAAGTGGTACAACTGCTCCTAAAACAGGAACAACAACAACTACTACCACTATTATTAATAAGCCTGCTACTACTAATCCGAACGGATTACCAGCATCGGTTACACCAAGTGGTACTACTGCTCCTAAAACAGGCACAACTACTACTACCACGATTATCAATAAGCCTGCTACTAATAATCCGAATGGATTACCAGCATCGGCTACTCCAAGTGGTACTACTGCTCCTAAACCAGGTGGAATTGTGAAACCGGCTAATACAAATGGATTACCTCCATCAGCTACACCAACAGGAACAACTGGAACAAGTACTGGAACTGCAGGTAAAACAACAACTACAGTTATTACAAAACCAGCAGGATCAACAACTACTACTCCAGCTACTACTAACCCTGCTCCTGCTCCTAGTACTACACCAACTACAACTCCAAAAGGTAAAAAACCTTAATTTAAAAATATTCTATAACAGAAAGCAAAGGACAAATATTATATTTGTCCTTTGTTATTATGAGCGACCAACGTTACAACCTCCGTGGTGTTTCAGCTTCAAAAGAAGATGTGCACCAAGCAATCAAAAACATTGATAAAGGCTTATTTCCTAAAGCTTTTTGCAAAATCATTCCTGATATTTTAACGCAAGATGAAAACTACTGCACAATTATGCATGCAGATGGTGCTGGTACAAAATCTTCTTTAGCGTATGCTTATTGGAAAGAAACTGGAGATATTTCAGTTTGGAAAGGAATTGCTCAAGATGCCATCATAATGAACCTTGATGATTTATTATGTGTTGGTGCTACTAATAACATTCTTCTATCATCTACTATCGGCAGAAATAAAAATTTAATTCCAGGAGAAGTTATTTCAGCAATTATTAATGGTACAGAAGAAATATTAGCTGAATTAAGATCTTATGGAATCAACATCTATTCAACTGGTGGAGAAACAGCTGATGTTGGTGATTTAGTTCGTACGGTTATTGTAGATTCAACTGTAACTTGTAGAATGAAAAGAGATGAAGTTATTTCGAATCATAATATTCAAGACGGTGATGTAATTGTTGGTTTAGCATCCTTCGGACAAGCAACTTACGAAACAGAATACAATGGAGGTATGGGAAGTAATGGACTTACATCTGCTCGTCATGATGTGTTCAATAAGTCTATTGCTGAAAAATACAAAGAATGCTATGACCCTTCAGTTCCTGAGGAATTAATTTTTTCTGGTTCAAAAAACTTAACCGATTTAATAAAAATTAATGAAGAGTTAAGTGTTACGGCAGGAAAACTAGTGCTATCTCCTACTCGTACTTATGCACCAATTTTACATCAGTTTTTTCAGAATGGAAAACAAGATATTCATGGTATTGTACATTGCAGTGGTGGTGCACAAACAAAGGTTTTACACTTCGTAGAAAACGTGCATATCATTAAAGATAATTTATTCCCAACTCCACCATTATTTAAAATGATACACGAAGAATCAGGTACATCTTGGGAAGAAATGTATAAGGTATTTAATATGGGTCATCGTATGGAAGTTTATACCAATTTGGGACGAGCTCAAGAGTTAATTGAGATTTCTAAGTCATATAATGTTGATGCTCAAATAATTGGTAGAGTAGAGAAACATGAAGGCAAAAAGGTTAGTATTATTACTAATACAAGTAATCTTTCGTATTCTGACAAATAAATTACTTAAATCGGTAAATTTTTTCAGTATTTTGTATTAGAGAATTAACAACAACTCTAATCAATGATACATAAACCTAAGAAATTCAGTTTTCAGGTAAGATTTTATATTGTACTTTCCCTAGTACTTATACATTTGCTTTTTTCGCTCAACCCGAATGATTCTCAGGTGAATAGAGGAAAATTACGAAACATTGAAACATATTCCGATTTAGAAAATCAATCCATTTTTAATTTCTCTATATTTTCTGATAATCATGGGAATTCGCCGTATAGTAATGTAAACATGGCAAAAGCAAATTATCATATTCGAAAAACGAATGATATTTGTGTTTTAGGTGGTGGCGATCATATGATGAAAAATGGAACAAATGATTTTCTGTTTTACATTTGTAATGATACTTTTTGGAAAGATAATTTCTATCCAACAATCTCCGATGGAGAAAATGTTTTCTACGGAAACGCCCAATCTGATTGGGGTGCAGGACGACCTTTCTTCGATGCAATCGGCATGAAGAATAGAAAGAATGTTACTTTTAGTCCAGAAGGTGTTGATTATTATGCTGTCATTGAAGCACCTCATAATTTCAAAATTCACTTTATTTCTCTACACTTTCCGGATGAACCAGATAATACTCAACTAGCTTTTCATGAGAGTTCTAAAAATTTCTTAAGAGAATCTTTATTAAGAATAAACAAAACAGATCACGATATAATTGTGCTTACTGCACATAGTCGATTTGGATTTTGGTTAAATGAACTTCGTCCTGATTTATATAGATTAGTAATGAATAAAGCAGATTTAGTATTTGGCTCAAGTACTCATTACTATGAAAAATTTTCACCAGAAGGATACGCATCTACAGGTCCGTTAATTTTAAATACAGGCTCAGTTGTAAGTCCAAGATTTGGTTCTGCATCTGGATTTGTACAAGTTCACGTATTAGAGCAACATAGAGGACTATTCGTAAATTATGTTGATGTATCTAAGCCAACTACTGTGTTAGGCTCCTCTCCTTTTGCTTATTTCAGAAGCTTCGCAGGAAAGATTTATGATATTTATTACCAGAGTGTAATAATGTAAAAATTCTAAAATCTAATATAATTTATTCATTAATGGTTAGTTAATGATTTTTGTATTATGTATTATGTATTTAGTATTTAGTATTTGTTATTTAGAGATTCTATAAACAAAAAAGGTTGGAGTTTTCACTCCAACCTCACTAACATCTTATATCTCAATACTTATTTCTCTATTTAATAAGAGTCATTTCGTTTACTAAATTCGTTGCACCTGCATATTTATCCATGATAAATAATACATAACGAATATCACAAACAATTGTACGTTTGAAAGTTTTGTCGAAAACTAAATCACCTGTCATAGCTTCCCAGTTTCCATCGTAAGCAACACCGATTAATTCACCGTTTCCGTTGATTACAGGACTTCCTGAGTTACCACCAGTGATGTCGTTGTCAGTTAAAAATGCAACTGGTAATTCACCTTTTGAGTTAGTGTATTGACCAAAATCTTTTTTCTTTAATAAGTCAACTAATTTAACTGGAATATCGAACTCTTCATTCTTAGGAATGTATTTTTCTAATAAACCTCTAGATGTTGTGTAATAGTTGTAAACAATAGCATCTTTACCAGTGTAACCAGCAACTTTACCATATGTAATACGCATAGTTGAGTTTGCATCTGGGTACATTAATTTATTAGGATTCATTTCCATCAATCCTGCGATGTATGTTTTCTTTTCTTTAGCTAATTGAGCTTGTAATTTCATTACTGGTGCCGCAAATGTTGAACGGTACTCAGTCATTTTATTTACATATTGAATTAGAGGATCTGCATCAATTTTCTTTAAAGACGGTGACTCTAAAAATGCATTCATTTTTTCTTTCGAAGTGATGAAAGATTTTTTGAATACATCTGCCGCAAATTTTTCAAAAGATTCCTCAACTGTTTTTCCTTTGTATTTCTTAATAACTTCAGCTAACACAGCTGGTTGTTCCGCAGTAGGAATATCATTGAAATAAATAGTTAATAAAGCAGCAAATACTTTTTGATCATTTGTTGGAACATAATCTTTATAAGTTGCATCTAAATCAGCTTTCACTTTTGCAACTGCAGCTTTTAAAGCAGCTTCATCAACAGGAGATTTCTTTAAAATTTCTGTGATAGGCTTAACCAAATCTGTCATACGAATACTTACCGCAGCCATTCCAGCTAATCCATAATATGAATTACGTAATGAATACATTTTTAATTCATCGTATACTGTATTGATATTACTCATTACTGAAGAATACTTTGTTTTTAATGCATCAGTAGAATTTGCGAAAGTATTGAACTCGTTCTCTGCAGCTTGTTTACCAGCGATTACATCTAATTTAATTAGACCTTCATTTTGTCCGATATAATATTTCCAAGAATTGGCTAATGAAGCATAAGTTGCAGCTAATTTAATACGAGTATCATCACTCTTATCCATATCCGCTTTCATAACCTCTAAACGTTTACCCATTAATTTAATAATCGCAGGGTTTGTACGCTCAACAGCATTTTGCATTTCACGTGAGAAAGCATAACGGTTAGTACGACCTGGATAACCCATGATCATAGCGAAATCGCCTTCATTAATACCTTTCATCGAAATGTTTAAATGTTTCTTAGGCTTGTAAGGAACGTTATCTTTTGAATAAGCAGCAGGCTTACCATCTTTACCCATATAAATACGGAAGATAGAAAAGTCGCCTGTATGACGAGGCCACATCCAGTTGTCAGTATCTCCACCGAATTTACCTACAGATGAAGGTGGAGCAAATGCTAAACGAACATCTGTGAAACGCTCGTAAACGAATAATAAATATTGATTACCACCGAATACATCGCGAACTACTGCTTGGTAGTGAGTCCCCTTAGTAGCTTCTGTAGTAAGTGATTTAGTTACTTCTTTCATTTTAGCATCTTTATCAGCATCTGATAAACCATTTGTAGCAGCTAAAATTTGAGGTGTAACATCTTCCATACGAACTAAGAATGATGCAACAATTTCTGGGGCTTGTAATTCTTCTTCTTTCGTTTTTGCTACGAAACCATCAGTTAAGTAATCGTGCTCAACAGTACTGTTATATTGGATGCTTCCGTAACCACAGTGGTGGTTAGTAAGCATTAAACCATCAGCAGAAATCATTTCACCGGTACAAAATCCCATAGAAACAATAGCATCTTTTAAGCTAGATTGGTTGACATTATATATGTCGCTCGCTGATAATTTGAATCCGATTTTTTTCATTTCATCGTAATTCTTATTGATCAACATCGGTAACCACATCCCCTCATCCGGGTCAGTAGCTTTTACTGAAAAAGCTTGCAAAGCTACTAGCGATGCAAACATTATTTTTTTGATGTTCATTTAGTAAGTGTTTAATATTAAATTTCTGCGAATCTATAAAAAATGATACATTAACGAAAACAACCAATAATTGCTATTTTTGGACGTTATCAAAGAAAAAACATGAGAAAGAAGGTAATTATATTCAGTGCCTTGCTAATGAGCAGTTTAACTTTTGCTCATGCTGAGGATATCATTAAAAATGAACGCGTTCAAAAAGTAATACTTTTTAGAAATGCTGCACAAATAGAATCTAGAATATCTCAAACTTTAGAAAAAGGTGATCATACTATTATTATCGACGAATTACCTAATTCTTTAGATGATAATACTGTACAAATTTCAGGTGATGGAGAATTCACAATTTTGAGTGTAGAAAGTAAATCTGGTAATTTGGACCAGAAAAAGCGTGGTAAGCAATACAGTGCTTTGCTAGATTCTATTGAATTTTATAAAAATTCAATAGATATGGATAATATCCGTAAGTATGCTATCGATCAAGAAGAAAATCTACTCATAACAAATAAAAACATCAGTAGTAAACAGAATATGGCTGTTGTGGATATAGAAGATATGGCAGATTTGTATCGTAAAAGATTGCCTGAATTAAAAAAGGAATCTTTACGTCTTGCTAAATTAATTCAATCTAACACAGAAAAATATCAGTATTTCCAAATGCTATTGGCAGAACGTCAATCGGGCAAAAACAATAAACAGATATGGGTTAAAGTAAATCTAGTTCAAGCTCAAAACGTGAAAATCAATCTTAAATACTTAGTGTATGATGCAAGTTGGACTCCCTTCTACGATGTACGTTCTACGGATATAGGAGAAGAAATTACATTTGTGTTAAAAGCTAATGTGAGTCAAAATACAGGTGTAAATTGGGACAATGTTGAATTGGTTTTATCTACTGGTAACCCAATGAATAATTCTACCAAACCAGAATTATATGATTGGAGATTAAACTTAGCAGATCATGCACCTATGCCTGTAGCGATGTATAATGGTGTTGCGCAAGCAGATGCAATAATGAAATTGCCCACCAGATCATTAAACTTAGCGGAAAAAGCAAGTTTTACACCACCAGCTGTATCTGTTGAAGAACAAGCAAATAATGTTCAATATGTTATACAGAAACCATTTAGCATAGCTTCTGATGGAGATTTTAAAATTGTTGAAATTCAACGTAATAGTACTAAAGCGAATTACAGATATTTAACAATTCCTAAGATAGACACCAAAGCTTATTTAATGGCAAGTGTAAGAGATTGGGATTCTTTTGTTTTATTGGCTGGAGAAGCTAATATTTTCTTAAAAGGCGATTATGTTACCAAGACTTATATAGACCCTAAAACAATCGAAGATTCTTTAGAGTTTACATTAGGTGAAGATGATGGAATTAAAGTAGAGCGAAAAATGGTGAAAGACATGACTTCTAAGAAAACTTTTGGTGGTACTAAGAAATACGAGCAAGGTTATGAAATCACCGTAAGAAATAGCAAAACAAAAGCTATTAAAATAGATATCGTTGATCAGGTGCCATTGTCAAGTCATAAAGACATTGAAGTGAAATATGTAGCAAATAGTGCACAATACGACGCTGTAACTGGAAAATTAACATGGTCGTACAGTATTGCTCCTTCAGAAACTAAGAAAATGAATCTACAATTAGAAGTTAAATACCCGAAAGATAAGTACTTACAAGGTTGGTAAGATTTGTTTTTTTATTCATAATGATTTCAATACTTTTGAACAATAAAATTTAACAAAACGCATATGAATTACGATGTAATCGTTTTAGGAAGTGGACCAGGTGGATATGTAACTGCAATCCGTGCTTCTCAATTAGGCTTTAAAGTAGCAATTATCGAAAAAGAAAACTTGGGCGGTGTTTGTCTGAACTGGGGATGTATCCCAACTAAGGCATTAATTAAAAGTGCTCAAGTATTCGAATATATTCAACACGCAAAAGATTATGGCATTAATGTAACTGAGGCATCAGCAGACTTTAATGCAGTAATTAAACGTAGTAGAGATGTAGCTGATGGAATGAGTAAAGGAATTCAATTCTTAATGAAAAAAAATAAGATTGATGTC
>CAZYBY010000379.1:0-9431 GCA_964645385.1 uncultured Sphingobacterium sp. | reverse complement strand
ATTTAAATCTTTTAAGTTTTTATTTGCTACTCTTAATGCTTCTTCAATAAAAAGTGTAATAGCACTTGCATGTATATTCATCTCTTGCTTTTCTACAGTAGCTAATAGGTTGTTACCATCACAAATAGCAACAGAACAATTAATACTGGAAGTTTCTATGAGAAGTAGTACAGGCATTACAGAGCAATTAACATTTTCGAAATAACAACGATTAAAAATATAATCAGGATAATTCTTATTTGACTAGGTTTTAATTTATGAGAAACACTTACACCAATAGGTGAGGCGATTAAACTACCAATAGCTACTGGTATAGCTAATGAAAATATCAATAATGGTTGATTAGAAGTATTGACAGTGCTGAACATTCCATTATAGAATGAAGTAAACAAAGCCATTATACTTATTACACCTAATGAAATAGAAGTTGCTTTTTTAATTGGCATTTTAATAATATCAGTTAAAATTGGAACAATTATAACACCACCTCCAATTCCAGAAAATGCTGCAATGGTTCCAGATATTATTCCTGTTAAACTAAGTGCTGAAATTGATGCCTTTGCATTTTCATTTGATTCTGTTTTTTTGCGTTGCGTAAATAATCTGATCGCAATTAAAACTAGTAGTATGATGAATACAATGCTAAACTTCTCTTTAGTATACCATGTTCCATGACTAATAATATATGAAAAAGTAATAGAACTTATAGATGCCGCAAGGCCTGTAGTAATCATTTCATTCGGGAAAAAGTTATTGTTTTTCCATTGCTTGTAACTCCCGCTGATTCCTGCAAATAAGATTGCAAACATTGAATTTGCAATAATCGAAGGTACAAATAGTTCTTTCGGGATGCCTAATCTACTTAAGAAGTAGTCGAATATTAATACATATATAATTCCACCACCGATACCTAATAATCCAGCTAATAAACCACCTAATCCGCCTAATAATACTAAAGTTATAATGTCTATAATTGATTCCATGTTAATGTTTGTTCAGCTTAGTTTTTACTAAGATCTTTGCTTTTTAGGGTGTTTGTATAAAGTTGTTTATCATTCAAAACTTCAATCGCTTTTTTTACATCGACATCGTTTTTTAATGATTGTTGAATTCTACCTTTTTGAAAGTAATACCTTGCAATTATTTCTTCTTCGAGTAATTCTTTTATTTCAGGTTTGAATTTGATTAAATCTGCATTTTTATCATGTAGTAATTTAGATTTTAAATCATCTAAATCTGCTTTAATAGCATCATAATATTTCTCACGTAAGGCAGCCTCTTTGTAATCTTCTAATAACTTTTCTGATTTCGTTTGATAATCAAAATCCTTAGATTTTACATATGTTACAAAGGCATTGTATTCCGCATCACTTAAGCTGAAATTGGCTATACTTGGTTTGTTTTTCTGTGCATTTACATATTGATTTACATAATCGAATATGATGTTTTTAGAAACTAAATTTTGAGTGATAACTGAATATGTTGGTAATTCAGTTTTGAAATCTGGAGCCACACCACCACCATCATAAACTTTTCTACCTGCTTTCGTTTTAAACTCTTTAATCAAAGAATCGGGTACTTTACCCACTGAGCCATCTGCGTTTCTATTTGAATAATCTAAGGCTTGAATACATCTTCCACTAGGGATATAATATTTAGCTGTTGTGATTTTTAATTGAGCATTATACGTAAGTGGGCGAGTAGTTTGAACTAATCCTTTACCAAAAGTACGTTGACCAACAATGACACCACGATCTAAATCTTGCACTACACCAGAAACAATTTCTGAAGCAGAAGCAGAACTACTATTTGTTAAAATAGCCAATGGTATATTAGCGTCTATAGGGTCGTTAATTGTTAAATATTTTTTATTAGAATCTTTATTTTTACCTCTTGTATCTACGGCTAGTTCACCTTTATTTACAAAGATATTAGCAATATCCACAGCCTCATGAAGTAAACCACCTGGGTTACCACGTAAATCTAAAATCACAGAGGTTAAATTTGGGTTTTTCTTTAATTCAGTAAGCGCTTTCTTTACTTCTTTACCTGCATTTTGTGTAAAGCCTTTTAATTGGATAATACCAGTATGCTCATCAATCATACCGTAATATGGAACATTATCAATCTGAATCTCTTCACGTTTTAATACTACTTTAAATGGTTTCTCTATGCCTTCTCTTTTTACTAAAACAATTAATTCAGTCCCGGCAGAACCTTTTAAAAATTTGCTCACTTCATTATTATTCTTTCCATACATCGATTTACCATCTATTTCAACAAGAATATCACCAGGTTGAATTCCAGCTTTCTGGGCAGGATATCCCTCATAAGTTTCTCTTACAACAATATTCTTATCTCGTTGAAAAATAGTTGCACCCACGCCACCATATTGGCCCGTAGTCATAAACCTATAATCTTCAACTTCCGATTCAGATATGAAGTTAGTATAAGGGTCCAAAGATTCTACCATGGCTTCAATGCCTGTGCGCATAAGCTTTGCAGCATCAACATCGTCTACATAATTAGAATTGATTTCTTTATAAGTTGTAGTGAATATTTCAATATTCTTAGATATTTCAAAGTAGTTATCTACGAATGCTAGGGAAGCTGCCGCAGAAACTAAAGCAAGAATTGAAATGCGTAATTTTTTTGATCTCATCATAATCATTTAAACTAAAGGGTCGTGGCCACTACCTCCCCAAGGGTGACAACGAGAAATTCTTTTTAAAGCCATCCATCCACCTTTCCATGCACCATATTTTTTTATCGCTTGCATCCCATATTCCGAACATGTTGGGGTGTATCTACATGCATTCGGTAGAATAGGGGAAATAAGTAGTTGATAAATTTTTATTAATAAGGTAAATAGAAATGAAAACATGCTTTATAGCTTATTTACTAAACGTTCCAACGCTAAATTAAGTTTTTTTCTGATGTTTATACTTGTATTTATTTCGTTACCGATATAAATAATGAGTATTTGAATTTTGATGTTTTTCTCAAGTAATTGAGGATAAAGGAAATCCACTTTAGAATGTCGGTAAACTTCTTTTATACGACGTTTTAAGGTATTTCGATCTACAGCCTTTTTGAATTTTCTCTTTGGGATGCTGATAACAATTTTAGCAGGGACTTCCTGCTCTGGTATTGTGCTGTAAGTTAATCGGAAGGGGTAAAAAGAAAAAGAAGAACCTTGACTGTAAAGCTGTTCTATTTGCTTTACACTGCACAAGCGTTCTTCTTTTCTGAAGTAATATTTTTTCATCGGGTTTCCGTCTGATTATGGAATTTTTGAATTGGCCCACAATCAAAAACTTCCACCGGAAGATTAGCGTTTATGTTGCTTTTCGCTAGAAACTGTTAATCTCTTTCTGCCTTTAGCTCTTCTAGAAGCTAATACGCGACGTCCGTTTGCAGTAGACATTCTCTCTCTGAATCCGTGTTTATTTCTTCTTTTTCTTTGCGATGGTTGGAATGTACGTTTCATTTCTCTTTTTTGTTAAAACAAGGTTGCAAATATAAGGAAGCTAGCTCTAGAATGCAATTTTTATTTAAAATTATCAGAATTTATAAGTTACTCCTAAGGAAAAAACCTGCTTAAACTGTGTTCTAGGCTTATTTTCGGTGATAAATACACCAGGACTTTGTTCCACATTTTTAGCAATTAGGATATCCTCGTCGTACAATAAATTCGTTGTTAGGGATACATTTAGCAGTTTAGTAACCTGAAATGCGAAAATATTCTCCCAATTTACATCGATTGACATTGGTTTTTTGAAATTACTAAACAAATCCAATTTCGATTTCATCTGTATATTATTCTTAAATACTTTTTGGTATTTCAAAGAGGCTAATGCTCCGAACTCAAATCTTACTTTTTTACCAGAATCTACACCATATGCTCCAGCATTTGATAATTTGTCATCAATAACCGTCGTGATTTTACCTGTTACTGGTGCAAAGTATATGCTTAAACCGTCTATTGGTCGATAATCCAAACCAGCTGAAAGTGTAGTAAAGGAAGGTGCCAGGAAATTCGATACATACACAATACTAGTATCTGTATAATTAAAACCCTGAGCAAACTGAGATCTAAAATTTAATAATGCTGAATAGTTCAGCTTCTCGTTAATTTTTCGTCCATATTTACTGTTTAATTCAATTCTATCTTCGCTCTTTCTATAATCCGCACCGTCCAGTTTTTGTAAACCAAAACCTAAGTCTAAGTTGTTCTCCCAATTGCTTTTTTCCAACTTATGATTTGCATACAAACTTATTAATGATGTCACGTTTACATTGCTAATACCACCAGCAGCCCAATTTGTAAACGACGACTGGCTGATACCTAAAGAAGATAAACCGCCTTTTTTCCAAGTACTTGTATCGCTTTGAATATTCTGTGCTGAGACAACAGAATAAGTAAATAGGGTACTGGCTAATAGTATTGCTTTTAATCTCATTTTGAAAATTCTAAATTCTAAAATGTACAATATATAACATGAACTAGCTATTAACTACTAAATATAGATAACTAGCAACTAGTTAAGGAAGATCTACAAGATTTTCATCCCTTCTCATTCTATTGAGAAGTTTAACCACCAAGAAAATAGTGAAAGCGATAATTGTAAATTGAATAAGTGTTTGAATGAAACTACCATAGTTGATGGTAACTACATCACCTAAATGAAGTTTTAGATCACGAAATTCAACTTTACCAATTAGGTATCCGATAGGAGGCATAATGATATCATTCACAATAGAGTCGACCACTTTTTGAAAAGCGGCACCAATAACAACTCCAATAGCCAATTCAACGGCATTGCCCCTAGAAACGAAGGTTTTAAATTCTGAAATTATTCCCATGATTTAGTGTGTAAGTACAACTAAATATAATGGGAATAATTTATTTATCAAAAGACTATGGTAATAATCGTCCGTACATACGTGGGAAAGGAATAGTTTCACGTACATGAGGTAATTTACAAATCCATGCAACTAATCTCTCTAAGCCCAATCCAAAACCAGCATGAGGAACACTACCATAGCGACGTAAGTCGAGGTACCATTCGAATGCCTCCATTGGTAATTGATGTTCGTTGATTTTAGCAATTAATTGATCTTTATCTGTTTCACGTTCTCCACCACCAACAATTTCACCATATCCTTCTGGAGCTAAAACGTCTACACCTTTTGCAAAGCGATCATCTGAAGCACGTTTCAAATAGAAAGCTTTTACTTCATGTGGCCAGTTGTAAACCATAATTGGAGTTTCAAACAATCTAGTTAATACTGTTTCATCTGACCCGCCAAAGTCTTCACCGTATTTGAATGTTCTTGCAGATTCTAACCATTGAGGAATGTTACGAGCATCTTCTTCGCAATCTTTTAGCTCATCTCTCAATTGGGCAATTTTATTAACGTTGAAGTTGATTTCTCCTTTTTTCATTCCTGGAGTAGCCATCTTCTCTTCACGTTCTTTAATTTCTACTTCAATTTCTTTGATTCTGTTTTGAACTTTTTCTAAATCGGATTCTAAAGTTTTGATAGAGTTCTTACCGTTAACATCTTGCTCTCCCTTAATAATTCTTACTGCTTCATCGTAAGGTAAACGTGGGAATTTAGTAACGATGTTTTTCAAAATCGTAGTATCACGCTCGATAATAGCAAGTTCATCCGCACATTTATCTAACACATCAGAAACTACATATCTTAAGAAATTCTCGATCAAATCCATGTTCATATCTAAATCATAGAACGCCATTTCTGGCTCAATCATCCAAAATTCAGATAAATGTCTGCGTGTTTTAGATTTTTCAGCTCGGAAAGTAGGACCGAATGTGTAAATCTTTCCCATCGCCATTGCCATTGCCTCTCCATATAATTGACCTGATTGAGATAAATATGCAGGGGCATCGTAAAACTCCGTTTCGAACAAGTTAGTAGTACCTTCACAAGCATTTCCTGTGAAAATAGGAGCATCCATTTGAACGAAATCGTTCTCTTGGAAAAATTTATGTATGGCGAACGAAATTGTATTTCTGATTTTCATAATCGCCCATTGTCTGCGAGAACGCAACCATAAGTGACGATTATCCATTAGGAACTCAATTCCATGTGCCTTATTTGAAATAGGGTATTCTTCAGCAACTTGATAAACAGAAATATCTGTTACTTGTAATTCATATCCTCCAACTTGGCGTTCGTCTTTATGTACTACACCGGTAATTTTTACAGAACTTTCTTGACTTAATTTATCTGCGATTTGAAATAGATTTTTATCGATAGTTTCTTCTGTAACAACACATTGACATAAGCCTGTACCATCACGTAAAATGATAAATACCAGTCCCTTTCCCGTGCGCTTATTTGATACCCAACCACTTAGGCTGACCGTCTTACCTTCTTCGTTTTTTAAATCTTTAATATATGTCATAAGAATATCATTTGTCCATTTCTGGAAATGCAAAAATAGTGATTTTTCTTTTTTTTTATTGTATTTTCGAGCGAATTAAAAGTATGTTAAAGCAGAGTTTACAACAGAAATTATTACAAAAGTTATCGCCTCAGCAAATTCAATTTATCAAATTGCTGCAGATACCTACTGTTATGCTCGATTCTAGGATTAAAGAAGAATTAGAAGAGAATCCTGCTTTAGAAGATGGAAGTTTGTCTACTGTAGAAGACATTCCTGAATATTCGCTCGACGATGAGCACTCTCCCGACACTAAAGAAGATCAAAACGATACACCAGACGAATTCAATATTGATGATTATCTACAAGATGATGATCAAGATGATGGGTATAAAATGATGAGTGATAACGACTCGGATGATGAGGACAAGAAAGAAATGCCAATGGCTGTTTCTTCTTCATTCCACGAGATGTTGCAAGTTCAATTGAGTTTATGTGTGATGGGGGATCATGAATTTATGGTTGCTCAACATATTTTAGGAAGTTTAGATGATGATGGTTATTTGCGCCGTCCAATTACTGCATTGGTCGACGATTTAGCATTCTCTCAAAATATTTTTACTACAGAAGCTGAGATTTTACATTTACTAGAGATTATACAAACCTTCGACCCAGAAGGTGTTGGTGCTAGGGACTTGCAAGAATGTTTACTGCTTCAATTGAGAAGAAAGAAAAAGAATTCACAAAGTGTAAAACTTGCAACAATTATAGTTCGTGATTATTTAGAAGAATTTACTAAAAAACATTACGACAAACTTGAAAAAAGTTTAGGGATTAGCTCTGAAGAATTAAAGAATGCAATTAATGAAATTCTTAAACTAAACCCTAAACCTGGAAATTCATTTGCCGATAATTCTAAGCAATTACAGGTGATTCCTGATTTTATTATCAATAAAAATGATCAGTATTTAATACTTACTTTAAATTCTAAAAATGCTCCTGAATTAAGAGTAAGTAGGTCATACCAAGAAATGTTTCAAACGTACGATAAAGCCGTTCAGAAGGATAAAAAAATGAAAGAAGCTGTTCAATTTGTAAAGCAAAAATTGGATTCAGCTAAATGGTTTATCGATGCAATTAAACAACGTCAGCAAACATTGATTAAAACAATGAATGCGATTATGAATTACCAATACGATTATTTCTTAACTGGAGATGAACGTAAACTTCGCCCGATGATTTTGAAAGATATCGCAGATCAAGTACAGATGGATATTTCAACGGTTTCACGTGTTGCAAATAGCAAATATGTTCAAACTGAATTTGGAACTTTTTTATTAAAATCATTTTTCTCAGAAGGTATTCAAACCGAAAGTGGAGAAGAAGTTTCTAATAGAGAAGTGAAAAAGATTCTTGAAGAATGTATCGGTAATGAAGACAAAAAACATCCTCTAGCAGATGAGAAATTAGCCGAAATTTTAAAAGAAAACGGCTATAATATTGCTCGTAGAACTGTTGCTAAATATAGAGAGCAATTGAATATTCCGGTTGCTCGTTTACGTAAAGAATTATAATGAATTCAGCAACTATTCTTGGGTACGGATGGCTCGGGCAAGCTCTTACGAAGTATCTTCAATCGTTAAACTATTCAGTAAAAATTACAAAAAGAAATCTCGATAATTTTAATGAAGATGTTTTAGCATTTCAATGGAGTTTAGGTAAAGATTTCCCGAAAGAAGCAGTATCTGATATAGTTATCATAGCTATTGCAGAACAAGAAAATATTATCGAAAATTATATCAAACTTTATCATCAACTAGAGCTATTTGATGTGAAGAAAATTGTTTTTATATCCTCAAGTTCTGTTTATAACGATGTTTATGGTGAAGCTTCTGAGACTACCAAGATTATCAAAACAAACGCTGCCGTAGCTCTAAAAGAACAAAGTCTACAAAACACGAATATCCCTAACGTTATATTAAGATTATCAGGCTTAGTGGGACCGAATAGAAATCCTGCTAAGTTTTTAACAGGCAAGAAAAATGTTGCCAATCCTATGCAGAAAGTAAATCTTGTACATCAATATGATGTAATTCGATTTATCGAAATATGTATAAAAAATAATGCTACCGGTATTTACAATGTTTGCTCTTCTACTCATCCTTCGAGAGAAGAATTTTACACGAAGGTATGTAGGCATTTTAATATAGAAGCCCCAACATTTGCTCAGCATACGGAGCCAAGTAGATTTGTAAGCAATGAGAAGTCGAAGAGGGATTTTAATTTCGAATACGAATACGACGATTTGTTAGAATATTACTTAAGTTCTGAAGCCAAAGCTTGACGAATAAAATCAAACAATTCTGTTGTACTAACTTCAAGTTTCGACATTTTATCTTCAAAAACTGAAGAATCTACATTCGTTTTAGCATAATGTTCCAAATCTTTCATTTGTTCGGAAATACTTGTAAATCCAAGTGTTGCTAAACTTGATTTTAATTTATGTGCTAATTTACCTGCTGCATCATATTCTCCTGCTGAAGTTAATTTCTTCATCTCATTAAAATCATTCGTTCCTAATTCTAAAGTCATTTCTAAAAGCGTTTTCGCCATGCCTTTATCATTATCGACTATGTTTAGTACTTTGTTAATATCAAAATTGGACATTATATTGTATTCTTTATAGCACTAAAGATATAAAATATGAACGAGATTACCTTTCCTGAGTTCGAAAAAATTGCAATTCATGTAGGCACTATTTTGTCTGTAAATGAGTTTGAAAAGGCTAAAAAACCAGCATTTCAATTGAAAATAGACTTTGGTCCTTTAGGAATAAAAAATTCCAGCGCACAAATTACAAAGCGATATAAAATGGGTGATTTAATTGGAAAGCAAGTATTAGCCGTATTGAATTTCCCCCCAAAACAAATTGCCAATTTTATATCAGAATGTTTGGTTTTAGGGGTATATGCAAATGGAGCGGATGATGTAGTATTAATACAACCCGAACAAGAAG
>CAZYBY010000378.1:0-6814 GCA_964645385.1 uncultured Sphingobacterium sp. | reverse complement strand
TAATTCGAATACGCGAATGCACCATCAATTAAAACAGATGATTCATCAGGCACCATTACAAACGAACCTCCAGCGCCTGCACTATTCCAATTTAATGCAGCAGGCGCCTCGTATTTCACTTGGTCAGTAAAGTTAAATCCGAATAAATTCAATTTACTTCCATTTACACCATTCAAAGAAACTTTACCATAAAAATCACTGAAATTGTATGGTAATCCAGCTGTGTCTACGTAAGAATATATATTTCTAGAAGTAGATTCTAAGTAAGATGTTCTACCTGAAAGAATAAATGAAGCTGTTCCTTTTCCTTCTTTGTATTTTGTTAGTGGACCTTCTAATAATAATTTTGAAGTAAATGGATTTGTTGCCAATTTTCCAGATAATCTCTTTTTGTTTCCATCGCGAGTTGTTACATCCATTACGGCAGAAATTCTTCCTCCATATTCAGCTCCAAAACCACCTGTATGTACTTCTGCATTTCTAATAATATCTGTTTCGAAAACTGAATATAATCCGATTGAGTGAAACGGGTTATAAATAACCATACCATCCAATAATACTTTATTTTGAATAGGAGATCCTCCACGAATATACAATTGTCCGCCTTGGTCACCAGTAAAGACTACACCTGGTAATACTTGCAAATATTGGGCTAAATCGGGTTCACCACCAACTGAAGGAATTTGTGTAATTTGTTTAGGAGTAACTTTTACAGCTGATACTTTTGTTTCAGTTTTTGCTTCAGTTTTATCAGCAGTAACTTCGATATCTTTTAAATTAACTGCTTTTTGATTTAAGAATAAGTTTTGAGTTAGCTTAGCTCCAGCTTTAATATTGATAGAAACCTTTACTGTATCGTAGCCGATACCTGTACTTACTATCTTATAGTTTCCTGGTTTTAATTTTGTAAGAGAATAAAATCCATTTACATCGGTAGCTACTCCGATAGTAGTACCTTCTATGAATACATTTGTGAATATGATAGGTTCGCCTGTTTTTTTGTCGTAAACAAATCCTCTAATATCTCCTGTTTGTGCTACTTGTTGAGCGTATGTAATGCTAAAGCTTATGATGCTAAGCATTACAAATAAAATTCTTTTAATCATTTTTAAAAATAAAAGATGCAATATAAGAGTTCAAACTCATTATAACGACACTTCAATTGTAAAAAATTGATTAATTAAGCAGGATTTTGTCCTCCAGCTAGTAGATATAGAACAGCCATTCTTATAGCTACTCCATTTTCTACCTGATCTAGAATTATTGATTGCTTAGAATCTGCTACATCACTTGTGATTTCAACACCTCTGTTGATTGGTCCAGGATGCATGATTGTGATTTCTTTACTTAGTGAATTTAGTAATTGTTTATCTAAACCATATAACATGGCATATTCTCTAAGCGAAGGGAAGTATTTGATGTCTTGACGTTCTAATTGAATTCTCAACATGTTTGCTACGTCGCACCATTCTAAAGCTTTGCGTAAGTCGTATTCAACTTCTACACCTAAGCTTCTAATATATTTTGGAATTAAAGTACTTGGTCCGCATACTTTAACTTTTGCTCCCAAAAGTTGTAAGCATAAAATATTTGAAAGTGCTACTCTAGAATGAAGAATATCACCAACAATTACAATTTTTTTACCAGCTAAATCTCCATGTTTTTCTCTAATTGAATAGGCATCGAGTAAAGCCTGAGTTGGATGTTCGTGTGCACCATCTCCTGCGTTGACAATATTAGCTTTGATGTGTTTAGATAGGAATACTGCAGCACCTGGGTAGGGGTGACGCATCACTACCATATCAACTTTCATCGCAAGGATGTTATTAACCGTATCTATTAGGGTTTCTCCTTTACTAACAGAAGAAGATGAAGCAGCAAAGTTTACAACATCTGCAGATAATCTTTTTTGTGCTAGTTCGAAGGATAATTTCGTACGGGTTGAATTTTCGAAAAATATATTTGCAATAGTTGTGTCGCGAAGTGATGGAACTTTTTTGATTGGTCGATTAATAATGTTCTTAAAATGATCTGCTGTTTCCAGAATTAATTGAACATCACTTTCTTTAAGACCTTTAATTCCTAATAAGTGGCGTACACTTAGCTTTTGCATTTTTATTATTTTTTTACTTTGGTATCTTTTACTAAAACAACTTCATCTTTCCCTTCAGTTTCTTTCCATTTCACAATCACTTTCTCAGATGAAATAGAATCCACTTGAAGTCCGATAAAATCTGGCTCAATAGGTAAATGTCTGGTATATCTTCTGTCGATTAAAACTAGAAGTTCTACCTTTGATGGTCTTCCAAATGCGAGCATTGCATCTAAGCCTGCGCGAATTGTTCTACCAGTATATAATACATCATCAATAAGAATAACTTTTTTGTTTTCTATAATGAAATCGATGCTTGTTGAATTTGCGATTAATAATTTTTCACTTGTTCTAAAATCATCTCTGAAAAAAGTAACATCTAAATTTCCAAGCTTGATGTCTTTTTTAGGAAGCAATGCTTTTAATTGTTCGTGAATTCTTTTTGCTAAAAATGTACCTCTTGGTTGAAGTCCAATTAAAACAGAATCAGAAAAATCGTTGTGGGTTTCAATTAATTGATGGCAAAGACGTTTGATGGTGATATCAAATTTCGGGTTTCCGAGTATGATTCCTTGCTTCATTGGATGAATAATTTTTCAAATATAGCAAAATTTCGAATTATACGAACTTTGCAATATCGAAATAAAAAGCCCCGTAATCGTTTTACCGTTACGGGGCTAATATTATTTATTCATTATATGCAATTGTTTGCATTTGCAAACATGCACACGAACTAACTATTCTTCAGTTGCTTCTTCTGATTTTTTAGTTTTTTTACCTTTTTCAGAATTCTCTAAAGATGTTTTCAATGAAGCTAACACCTCTAAATCGCCTAAAGTAGTTTTCTCAACAGACTCTTTTACTTTTTTCACTGAAGCTGTAGTAGCTTTAGTTTCTTTTTTCTTTTTGTCTGTTTCGATTGCTCTTTCTTCAGCTTTCACATCATCGTTTAATTTCGAGTGAGAAACTAAGATTCTTTTCGATTCTTTGTTGAATTCGATAATCTTGAATTCTAATGTTTCTTCAACTTGAGCTGATTTACCATCAGCTTTAACGATATGTTTAGTAGGAGCGAAACCTTCTACACCGTATGGTAAGTTGATTACAGCACCTTTATCAGTAATCTTAGTTACTGTACCTTGGTGAACTGAATCTAATGTGAAGATAGTTTCAAAAGTATCCCAAGGATTCTCTTCTAATTGCTTATGTCCTAAGCTTAATTTACGTTCTTCAGCATTTACTTCTAAAACAACCACATCTAATGTTTCACCAACTTTAGTGAATTCATGTGGATGGTTGATTTTTTTCGACCATGATAAGTCTGAGATATGGATTAAACCATCGATACCTTCTTCGATTTCAACAAACACACCGAAGTTAGTCATGTTCTTAACTAAAGCCTTGTGCTTGCTACCTACAGGGTAACGTTCAGCAACTCCAACCCAAGGGTCAGCAGTTAATTGTTTAATACCTAATGACATTTTACGTTCTTCACGATCTAAAGTCAATACAGTAGCTTCCATTTCGTCGCCTACTTTCATGAACTCTTGTGGTGAACGTAAGTGTTGCGACCACGACATTTCTGAAACGTGGATTAATCCTTCAACACCTGGGATGATTTCTAAGAATGCACCGTAATCAGCAACTGTTACGATTTTACCTTTTACTTTAGAACCTACTTCAATAGCAGAATCTAGAGATTCCCAAGGATGAGATGTTAATTGTTTTAAACCTAAAGCAATACGTTTCTTCTCGTCATCAAAGTCAAGAACTACAACGTTAATCTTTTGATCTAATTTCAACACTTCTTCTGGATGCTCTATGCGGCCCCAAGAAATATCTGTAATATGTAATAAACCGTCAACACCACCTAAGTCGATGAACACACCGAATGCTGTGATATTTTTAACAGTTCCTTCTAATACTTGACCTTTTTCAAGTTTAGAAATGATATCGAATTTTTGACTTTCTAAGTCGTCTTCGATTAATACTTTATGAGATACAACTACGTTACGGAATTCGTGGTTAATTTTAACAACTTTAAATTCCATTGTTTTACCTACGTAAACATCGTAGTCGCGGATAGGCTTAATGTCGATTTGTGAACCTGGTAAGAATGCTTCTACACCATCAATGTCAACAATTAAACCACCTTTAGTTCTGCTCTTAACAAAACCGTTGATGATAGAATCCATCTCCAATGCTTTGTTGATGTGATCCCATGAACGTTGAGTTTTAGCACGTTTACGTGATAAAATTAACTGTCCGTTTTTGTCTTCTTGGTCTTCTACGAAAACCTCAACTACATCACCGATTTTTAATTCTGGCATATCACGGAACTCTGAAAGAGGCACCATACCATCAGATTTAAATCCAATGTTTAATACTACATCTTTTTGATTCATTGATACAACCGTACCTGAAATGATTTCTCCTTTGTTGATAGAGTTCAGGGTTGTAGTGTACATGCCTTCTAATTTAGCACGTTCTTCATTCGTGTAATTTCCGAATCCTTTTGGGTCCATGTCCCAATCGAAATCTTCTGGGGTAATAAGGGATTGAGATTTAATCTCTTCAAGCGATAATGAATCTGCTTCCGATTCGATTCTCGAATCTTCTGCTCTTGTTCTGAATTCTGCATTCGCTTCTGATGCTAGTAATTCTTTTTCTGTGATTTGTTTTTTAGCCATTAAATTTTTTTCTCCTTTTCCCGTGGTTAGGGACGCCAAAGATAGGAATTAATGCTAAAACAAAAAATTTTATAATAAATTGATTTTAAGCGATTTGAATATTTTGTTAATAGTTCAAAACCTGCATTTAAAGCGTTTATTGGCAGTTTTTTGTTGATTTTCTAAATTGACCTTCAAATATTTAGAAGATTCAATTCTGTCATTTTCTGCTTTACAAAGCTCAATTGCTCTTCGGGAGTTAGAAATGAATTGTCTAAAACAATAGCATCATCAGCCTTTGTTAGTGGACTTTCTTTACGGTGAGTATCTTCGTAATCGCGCATGTTTAAGTTCGCCATTACTTCTTCTAAACTGCTATTTTCTCCCTTTTCTACCATTTCTTTGAATCTTCTCTGTGCTCTTATCATCGGGTGTGCCGTCATGAAGATTTTTAATTGTGCTTTCGGGAAGACTGTTGTTCCAATATCCCTTCCATCCATAACAATGTTTTGCTTCTCTCCCAATAACCTTTGCATTCTCACCATGTCTTGTCGTACTTCTTTAATTGTACTAACCTGACTAACGCGCTGAGAAATTTCCATTTTTCGAATTTCCTTAGAAACATCAACTCCATTTAATAGGAAAGTTTCAAAATTTACATCGATATGAATATTAGGTAAGCTTTGGATAATTGAAGCTGCATCATCAATAGGAATTTGATGTTGCATGACATACAATGTCACACATCTGTACATTGCGCCTGAGTCGATGTATGTAAACTGAACATCTTTAGCTAATGCTTTAGCAAGTGTACTCTTTCCACAGGAAGAGTATCCATCGATGGCTATGTTTATAGGTTTGCGCGACATGAACATCGCAAATGTAAGAAATTATGCTTTATCTTTTTTCTTGCCGTAAAAGTCGGATGGATTAACAGCTAAACTGAACATATTGGTATTGCCTGCTAAATGGTATTTTGCCATTCCATAACTAAAACTGATCTTTTTAACTCTCAATCCGAAACCCCATGAAAATCCTACAGTTCCAGGCTTTTCATCTATTGCCATTTCTCTACGCATCTGGTGATTGTATCCAAATCTTAAATTAAAATTTTCAGAGAATAATAATTCTGTGCCAAGTGCCACATGTCTCATTAATTTATCTGTAATTGTATAATTTTTCTTGATGGCTAAGCCAGTAGATAAATCAATTTGATTTGTTCCATTCAATGCATCATCATATGTTAAATCGAATTTCTGCAAATTGTGAAGTGTTACTGTAAACCTAAATGGAGCATGTTTTAACCTTTTTGAAACTGCAAATCTAGCTTCGAATGGCAAAGCCTCTGTTTCTCCAGTATATTTCTTTACTTGTGAACCTACATTTAATAAACTGAACGACAATCCTAAACCAGATGAACTATCTGTATACGATCCACCTAAATCTAATGCTACGCCTGATGATCTGTAAGTATCTAAACTTGAGAAAAGTAGTTTAGTAGTAGCGCCATATCTAAATTGTTTGTATTTAGAAGCATAACTAAAATTGAATGTATTTTCGTTAGCCTTGAACGTACCTAGATCATTACCAATATCGTCCCTTAATACAAAAGAACCATAGTTAATATAGTTTACACCAATTCCAAAAGTTCCAATGTTTTTAATATCAAATGCTGATGCAATATGACCATATTGAATATCTTGAAAATAATTGCAAATGTTTAACGACCAAACATTATCCATTCTAGCATTCAAAAGACTCGGGTTTTGAGTTACACTAGCTAAATCGTTCTCGTTTGCGATAGAAGTATACCCACCAAGAGCTGTAATTTTAGCACTAGATGGCAATTGCAAAAAGGTAAAGCTTTTGCTTCCTCCGATTTGTGAATATCCTTCAAACTGAACAAAAATCAGTAATAGGAATAATACTACAGTTAGCTTTTTGGTCGACATTCCATGCATAACGACAATTTTACTGAAAAATTATCATATATGGTAGTGGGTAACTGGTAGCTGGTTTCTAGTAACTAACTCAATTCTCAATTCTCAATACT
>CAZYBY010000377.1:0-3968 GCA_964645385.1 uncultured Sphingobacterium sp. | reverse complement strand
TGAAGATAGAGCAACTGCAGCTCAAATTTCTATGGCTAAACGTAATTCTGTAGAAGTTGCATTAAATACAGCTCGCGAAGCTCGTCAGATGTTAGGTGGTATGGGTATTACAGGTGAGTATCCAATTATGCGCCATATGATGAACTTAGAATCAGTAGTTACTTACGAAGGAACGCATGATATCCACTTGTTAATTACAGGTATGGATGTTACAGGGTTTAATGCCTTTAAGTAATATGTTAATTTGTTAATGGGTTAATTTGTTAATAGGTTATTGTAGCCAGTATTAACATATTAACTCATTAACATATATACATTAACAAATTAACATATTAACTCATATACATTAACATATTAACTCATTAACAAATTAACATATTAATAACGACGTCATTGATAAGGATCCATATACTTCTTGATCGTTGAAGTACGTTACTTTTTCCTTTTCGTTTTTTAATGCTAATATATAGAGCAATGGTAAGTAATGCTCTGGACTAGGAATCGACAATTGAATTTCCTTACCTAATTTCGAATAATTAATCAAAGATTTATGATCATTATTCGAGATTAAATTTTTGAATGTATCGTTTGCTTTTACAGCCCATTCATATCCCCCATTGGCATTTCTCCAATCCATTATACCAAGGTTGTGTACCATATTACCACTGCCAATAATCATTACACCTTTTTTGCGTAATGCTTGTAATTGCTGACCTAATTCGTAATGGTATGCAGGGTCTTTTCTGTAATCTAAACTCAACTGAATAATTGGAACATCTGCTTTAGGATACATATGCATAATAACCGACCAACAACCATGATCTAATCCCCATTCATGGTCCAAACCTACAGTTGTCATGGTAATCGCTTTTTTAGTTTCTTCAGCAATCGCTAATGAACCTGGTGCAGGATATTCTACTGCAAATAATTCTTTTGGAAATCCACCAAAGTCGTGAATCGTTTTTGGTTTGGGCATTGCAGTTACATATGTACCTGGTGTTTCCCAATGTGCACTTACACAAACAATCGCATTTGGCTTGGGTAATGTTTGCCCTAATTTTATCCACTCTCTAGAGAAAGCATTGTCTTCAATAGCATTCATCGGACTACCATGTCCGAGAAATAATACAGGCATTAATGGAGAAGGCTCAAAGCTCTCCGATATTTTGGATAAATCTTTTAGTGTCATGGCGCTAGCTGCAAATGGAAGTAATAATAAGGATTGGATGAATTTTAGTCGATTCATTGATGATATGCTGGTATGCTAATATATGTTATAACACACAAATATAGCAATTGTTTAATAATAAACAACATACCAGTTACCAGCTACCAGCTACCAGTTACCAGTTACCTTCTACCAGCTACGAACACCGAACCCTGCGCTTCCCTCAAATTATACCCCGACCTCATAACTTCTCCGTAGGCACCTGCGCTGCGTATAGCGATATAATCTCCTCGTTTGGTTATAGGAAGCTCTACAGCTTTACCGAAACAATCTGAAGACTCGCAAATCGGTCCGACTACATCATATTTTTTCTTATGCGATAAATCTGTATTCGATAGATTTTCGATTTTATGATATGCTTGATATAATGCTGGGCGAAGCAACTCTGTCATTCCTGCATCTAAGATTGCAAAGTTAGTTTGCAAACCTTCTTTTATGTAAAGCACTTTAGATATTAGAGTTCCAGACTGTGCTACTAATGCTCTGCCTAATTCAAAATGTACTTCTTGATGAGATTTAACTTCTAAAAACTGTTGAAATAATCTGAAATAAGACTGAAAATCTGGGATTGAATTTTCGTCTGGATTTACATAATCAATGCCTAAACCACCGCCAACATTAATAATTTTAATAGTTAATTTTCGATCTTCAAACCAATTCACAAACTCATTCACTTTTAAGCAAAGGCTTTTAAACACAGCTAAATCAGTGATCTGAGATCCAATATGAAAATGCAATCCAAACAGTTTAATATTTTTTAAATTCCTTAATAACTCAATAACCTCATCTAATTCCCAATGATTTATTCCGAATTTATTCTCTTCTAAACCCGTGGTTATGTAGTGATGTGTATGGGCATTAACATTGGGATTAATACGTAAGGCGATGCTAGCAATTTTGTTTTTAGTAGAAGCCAATTCATTGATAATTTCTAATTCTTGTTTCGACTCTACATTGAAACAAAAAATATCAGCATCTAATGCATCGTTAATTTCCCTGTCCGACTTCCCTACTCCAGCGAATACAATTTGAGCATTAGAGAATCCATTCTCTTTTGCACGAAGAACTTCGTTACCAGAAACGCAATCGGCTCCAAAGCCAGCATTTACTATACTTTTCAAGATTTCTGGGTTAGCATTCGCTTTTAGTGCGTAATGTACATGAAAGTTATATTTTTTTGCTTCGAGCATACACAATTGTAGTGTTTGTTCGAGCAAATCCATATTATAATAATAAAATGGAGTTTGATGATTGTTAAATTGAGTCAGCTCCATACTATTCGAATAAACCTTTATGTAATGATTTTAATGCATCGTTTTTAACATCTGTATTCACTAATACTGAAATGTTATTCGGTGATCCTCCATATGATATCATACGAATAGGAATAGATTTTAATGAATCCATAACCTTTGCAGCATAACCCGATTTACTCGCTAAGAAATCTCCAACTATACAAATTATACTTTGGTCGGTATCAACTTCTACCGTTCCGAAATCATTTAGCTCCTTAATAATTTCTGATAGGTATTGATTATCATCAATGGTTAATGAAACTGCAACCTCAGAAGTAGTAATCATATCAATTGGTGTTTTATACCTTTCGAATACTTCGAAAACACGACGTAAAAAACCATAGGCTAAAAGCATTCGTGAGGATTGAATTTTAAGTGCAGTAATACCATCTTTCGCAGCGATAGATTTTATACCTGCTTCTGAAGTTATTGAAGATATTAATGTTCCCGGAGCATTAGGCTCCATAGTATTCAACAATCGTACTGGTATATTATATTTTTGTGCAGGAAATACACTTTGTGGATGAAGAATTTTGGCACCAAAATAAGCCAACTCAGCCGCTTCATTAAAACTTAAATTTCGAATAGGTTTAGTTCCTGAAACAATCCTTGGATCATTGTTGTGCATTCCATCAATGTCTGTCCAAATTTGCACTTCTTCCGCTCCTATTGCCGCACCAATTAACGAAGCCGTATAATCGCTTCCACCTCGTTTTAAATTATCTACTTCACCAAAATGATTTCGACAAATATAACCTTGAGTAATAAAAATATTAATGTTCGGATGAGCATTTAATAAGGGTGTGAGATGTTCTGTAGAATAAGGAATATTAGGTTCCGAATGCTCGTCGAGGCGCATAAAATCTAACGCAGGTAAAAGTACATTTTGAATTCCTATTTGCTCTAAATAATAAGAATACAATGCTGTTGAAATTAATTCACCTTTCGATAAAATAATTCGCTCTTCGTAAACAGTAAACAAATCTTGAGTAAAAGCACGTATTGAATTAAAATGCTCTGTAATCAGTATGCTTGCTTTTTTGAGGTATGCACTTTCTGGAAATAAATCTTTAATAAAATCGATGTACTTCTCTTCTAAAATATCGATTAATGCATTTGCTTCTTTGTGTTTCTTCTCATATAAAGCATTTGCAATATTCACTAATTGGTTTGTAGTGCCAGACACCGCCGACAATACAACTATTTGACGCTGATTTGGATTGATAATATCCAACAGCTTACGCATACGGTCTGGACTTCCTACCGAAGTACCCCCAAATTTCAAGACTCTCATTTATAATTCTTTATAAGCCTACAAAATTAGACAATTTTTCTTTATATTTTAAAAAATGTAGATAATTAAACCATTTTTGTTTGGGCAATGGATATTGGAAAATGGATAATGGATACTTATTCCGCTGGCTTCGGCTCCGCTCAGCCACCGT
>CAZYBY010000376.1:0-3861 GCA_964645385.1 uncultured Sphingobacterium sp. | reverse complement strand
ATAAAAAAATTAAGGAATTCCCGGTTAAAGTATCTACTATTTCTAGAGGTGTTGCTTTTGGTGGAGAATTGGAATATGTAGATGAAGTTACCTTGGGAAGATCAATATTATCGAGGGTTGCGTACCAACAAGGTTAATTTTAGGCTCTATTTAAACATTTTTGTTATTTTTAACCTTTCCTTATCATCTGAATGAAATTATCAATCATCATCGTTAATTACAACGTGAAGTACTTTTTGGAGCAATGCTTGTACTCTGTACGCAAGGCATCCAAAGGAATCGCGATGGAAGTTATAGTGGTTGATAATAATTCCGTAGATGGTTCGGTAGAGATGTTGAAGGATAAGTTTCAAGATGTTGTTCTTATCGAGAATAAAAAAAACACAGGTTTCTCTGTGGCAAATAATCAAGGTATTGAAATCTCTACAGGCGAATACGTTTTGTTATTAAATCCCGACACCGTTGTTCAAGAAGACACTTTTACGAAGATCATTCAGTTTATGGACGAGCATCCTGATGCTGGTGGTCTAGGAGTGAAGATGATTGATGGAAAAGGGAATTTTTTACCAGAATCGAAAAGAGGATTGCCAACACCTATGGTTGCTTTCTTTAAAATTTTCGGATTAGCAAAGTTATTTCCAAAGTCGAAATTATTCGGTAGATATCATTTAGGATATTTAAATAATGATGAAATCCATGAAGTAGATGTTTTGGCTGGTGCATTTATGTTGATGCGTAAAACAGCATTGGATAAAGTTGGATTGCTCGATGAAACCTTTTTTATGTATGGTGAAGACATCGATTTATCGTATAGAATACAGTTAGGCGGATTTAAAAATTATTATTATCCAGAAACTAGTATTATCCATTATAAAGGAGAAAGTACCAAGAAAAGTTCTGTAAATTATGTGTTCGTGTTTTATAATGCGATGATCATTTTTGCTAAAAAACATTTCTCAAAAAATAACGCAAAAATATTCTCTTTCTTAATAAACATTGCTGTTTACGTAAGAGCTGGATTTGCAATATTTAGTAGGATGATAAACAGATTAGTGCTTCCGTTTTTAGATGCAAGCACATGGTTTGTGGGAATGTATATCATCAAAATTTATTGGGAACATAATCATCGATATGTTAGAAAACCTTATGCTCCAGAGTTAATGGAGATAGCAGTACCAACGTATATTTTAACTTGGTTGTTTTCTGTTTGGTTGATGGGTGGTTATGATAAGCCATATAAACTATCTCGATTAGTTAGAGGTTTATTTATAGGTTCACTCTTAATTACTTTAACTTATGCATTTGTAAATGAAGAATGGCGATTCTCTAGAGCCTTGATTATTTTAGGCGCGTTCTGGACTGTTATTTCTTCCGTAGGATTACGATTATTACTAAACATAATTGGTTTAAAAAATTATAAGCTTGATGGTATTTCTTCGGAAAAAAACATTGTAATTGTTGCTACCCAAGAAGAAGGTAAAAGAGTATTAGATACAATAAAACAAGCTATTGGAAGAGTTAATTTCATTGGCTTTGTTCATCCTGATAAAGTTTATCAAGATAAAAATGAAGAGTTCTTAGGTAATATTATCCAACTTGGAGAAATTGCTGAAGTTTATCGCATAGATGAAATTATATTTTCTACCAAAAATTTACCATTGCATGAAATTATTCATTCTATGGCAATGGTGAAAAATACACATGTAGATTATAAAATCGCTCCAGAAGAAAGTTTGTTTATCATCGGAAGTAATTCAGTAGATAATCCTGGAGATTTATACACCATTGATATTAATTTTAATATTAATAAACCACAGTACACAAGGAGTAAGAGGATTTTGGATATAGCATTTAGTATTTTGATGTTGATTTTATTACCAATTAATATCTTTCTTCAGAAAAATATTTTTCAATTTGTTGTAAACTGTTTTGATGTATTATTGTTAAAAAAATCGTGGGTTGGATACATCAATACAACAATCGATAATCATCATTTACCGAAAATAAGAAAAGGCATATTAAACCCAAGCGATGGCTTGAAAAAAGGAATGCAATTCGATGAACATACTTCGAAACGCTTGAATTTATTATATGCTAAACACTATCAGCTTGATAAGGACTTGTTGTTGTTGTGGAGAGGATACCGAAAATTAAGCAGAAAATATGGATCAGTATAAAGGTCAAACAGTAATCATAACAGGTGCATCTTCTGGAATTGGAAAAGCATTAGCTTACAGATTTGCACAAGCTGGCGCCAATTTAGTTTTAGCCGCTCGTCAGTATGTATTGTTATGCGAAATCGCACAAGACATCGAAAAAACTTATCAAGTAAAAGCAATTGCAGTAGCAACAGATGTGGCTAGCGAAGAGCATTGTAAGCATTTGGTATCCGAAGCTGTTAGAATTTTTGGTAGAATTGATATACTAATCAATAATGCAGGTATATCTATGCGTGCATTGTTTCAAGAAGTTAATCTAAGCGTTCTAAAAGAAGTAATGGATGTGAACTTTTGGGGAACTGTTTATTGTACAAAATATGCATTACCTGAACTATTGAAATCTAAGGGAAGTATAATTGGAGTATCTTCTATAGCTGGTTATAAAGGCCTTCCAGGCAGGTCTGGTTATTCCGCTTCTAAATTTGCTATGCAAGGGTTTTTAGAAAGTGTAAGGATAGAAAATATCAATAAAGGCTTGCATGTGATGATCGCTTGTCCGGGTTTTACAACTTCTAACATTAGGAATTCCGCTCGTTCTAAAGATGGATCATTGCAAGGCGAATCTCCATTAGACGAGAATAAAATTATGTCGGCTGAAGAAGTTGCTGAGCTTATTCTCAATGCATTGAAAAGAAAGAAGCATCAGTTAATATTGACATTCCAAGGGAAGGCAATAGTCTGGACTGGCAAGATTTTCTCGAGAATATTAGATAAAGTTATTTTCAAACATTTTGCTAAAGAGCCTGACTCTCCTTTACGCTAATTTGTAAAGGCAATTCAGCATCTTGGAAATAGTTTATCTTATCTAAGGTAAGCGTCGTTTTACCATCATCATTTTGCCCAATAATACTTACGAATTTCTTACCCCATAAAATTTCATCGAACATATAAGATTTTCTGGAATGTACGGTTTGAGAATAGGTATCATCGAAGCCCTTGAATAATGTCATAACTTCAGCATCAGCTTCTTCTAAATCTTTTTGAGTGAAATTATAAATTGGACTTTCTTCATTAATATGATGTACTATGGTCCAACTTAAAGGGAAAAAACTAACTTTTTTTGCCTCTAATTTCAATCCAAAAAATCTACGAACGATTACATCATTTTCACTAACGTTCATCCCAATAATTACTTCCATTTCAACTTCAATCAATTGATTTTTCTTTTTATTGGCAATTCGAAACATTAAGGCACGGCCATCTTTATATGGAGCGATGATTGCATTATCGCTATAAAGAATTTTCGCTTTAGGAGCCGAAAAACGACCGTATAACAAACCCGTAATTACTGCGAATACGATTACGCCCATTAGAGACTCGAACGCTGCCACAAGGCTTGTAATGAATCCTTCAGGACTAATATGACCATATCCAACAGTGGAAATAGTTTGAGCAGAGAAAAAGAATGCATCGAAAAATTTATCGATTGTAGTTGTGCTTTTTACACCTCCAAGATGCTCAACACCTATGGAATAATAGATGCTGGCAAATAAAATATTGATGGTTATATAAAAAGCTAAAACTAGAGGAATGAATTTCCTCCATCTCATAGTACTTAAATTTGTGTAAATATCGTCGAGCCTAAAGAAAGGTAAACCAGTACGACTTAAATTGAAAGTTCCATCTGAGTTCAGTGATCTTT
>CAZYBY010000375.1:0-4691 GCA_964645385.1 uncultured Sphingobacterium sp. | reverse complement strand
TTACTTGTTTTCGGTAAAAGATACCAAAACAGGAAAGATGTATAAAGGGAAGTTTGCATTGATAAAGTAAAAAAATGTTGGCCCCTGAGCGGAGCCGAAGGGCCGACAATAACTTATAAAAGTCGAAGCGAGGACGCTTCGACGAACAAAGAAAAAAAATAAAAACAAAAATAAAATGAACAAAAAACTACTTTCATTAGCCTTCTTTTTGCTAGTGGCATTTGCAGCAAACGCGCAATATCCATTAAAAACGATTGCAGAAGTGCAAACGGTATCGCAACAAGATTTAGCAGCAGGAAATGATGCATCACCATTAGCAATTACAGATACTGTACGTATCCGTGGGGTTGTTATTATGGATGCAGGATTATCAACTATCGTAGGTGGTAAACAAATTTGGATTCAAACAAACGATGGTTCTGTATTTTCAGGCATAGATGTTTACCAACCTTTTCCAGGATCTGGTACTCCTGGCGATGCAGGAACTGGAATCTTATCTTTAACAGAGGGTGACTCTGTGGAAATTACTGGACATGTTGAGGAATTCCAAGGAGAAACTGAATTCGTTCCAAACAATACAAACCCTGCAACGCCAATTCAAATTTTAGGAAGTGGCATCACTGTAAAATCAAAATTAATTACAGTAGCAGAATTGAACGATATCAACAGAAATAATATTCTTACTACGGGTGAGAAATATGAAGGAATGTATGTTGAGTTGCAAAACTTAACAGTTTCTTCAGTTGATTATTTTGCGAATGGTTCTCGTGTTAGTTTCAACGTAATTGATGCAGCAGGAAATAAGATGAACGTTTCAGATCGTTTTTCATCTTTCCGTTTACCTGCAACAGGCGGAACATTTGTACCTCCAGTAGTTGGTGATTTCATCAATTCAATTAAAGGGGTTATTCTTCACTCAAAAAATAACAGAGGGTATGAATTACATCCTATCAAACCTTCAGATGTAAATTGGGGAGCCGCAGCACCTGCAATTTCTGGAATCACTAGAAACTTTGTTGTTCCTACAAACAACGATGCAGTAATGATTTCAGCTTACATTACTGATCAAGAAGGTGTAGATACAGCAGTTTTATACTATGCAGTTGGTGCAACGAGTGTAAATTATATCGGAGTACCAATGACAGCGAATGGAAATTTATATTCAGCTTTAATTCCTGCTCAAGCAGAAGGGACAATCGTTAAATATTACATTATGGCTAAAGATGCATCACCAGCAAATTTAACTAGTCGTATTCCTAACGTACCTGCTGAAGATCCAAAATTCTATGTAGTTAGAAATAATGGATTAACTATTTACGATGTTCAATACACACCTTTTAAATCTGGTAACTCAGGTTATGTTGATCAAACAGTTACGGTTAGTGGTGTTGTTACTTCTTCTGTTTCAGATTTAGGTTACATCCATATTCAACAAGAAAACCAAGGTTCTTATGCAGGTATTTTCGTTGCAAACGGAACAGGTTTATCAACTTTATTAACTGGTGAAAAAATTACAGTTACAGGTGTTGTTGAAGAATACTTCGGATTAACTCGTTTAAAAAGTGTTACTTCTGTTGTGAAAAATGGTTTCGGAACAATTACTCCAACTCTTGTTGATGTTGACTCATTCAGAGTTGCTAGTGTAACTGGTACTGAACCTTACGAAGGAATGTTAGTGAAATTCGCACCTGCGAACGGTTTATATATTGTTAACCAAAATGCTGATGATCCAAGTAACTTCGGAGAATACCGTGTAGGTAAAGATACTTCTGATGCTGGTGCTGGTTGCCGTGTATTAGTTGGTCGTCAAACTAGTACTAGTTTCTCTTCTAAAAATGTTTCGTATGTAATGGATAGCATCTGGACACCAAATGTTGGTATCGATATGGTTATTGTGAAAAAAGGTGATAAAATGACTTCGTTGTCAGGTATCATGACTTACGGATTTAGCAATTTCAAACTTTTACCAAGAAACAATAACGATTTCGAAGCTTATACTGCTTTAGGTATTACTTCAAACTTTGTAAATAAAGGTAAAGCTATTATGTATCCAAATCCGGCAACAACGAACATTAGCTTAGATTATATCATGCCTGTTCAACAAGCTGATTTAACTTTAACTGTGTTCGATATGTTCGGAAGAGTAGTTTCAACTTCAAGTTTAACTGAAACTACAGGGACTGCTACTTTAGATCTTTCAAACTTTACTCAAGGAACTTACATTTACAGCATCTCTTCTGCTAAAGAAGGTGTGTTGAATAATGGTAGATTTGTGGTAACTAAATAGTATCAGAATACTGGTAGCTGGTAATAGGTAACTGGTAACTGGAAAATCTTTGAAAAAGGCTGCGAGAAATCGTGGCCTTTTTTAGACTTTAGATATTAGATATTAGATTTTAGATATTAGAATTTGTAATTTCATAATTCATAATTTTATAATTCATAATTATACTTATTCCAATGTCTCTAATCCAACGTCTCATATCCATCTCAATTCTCATATCTCTATTCTTATTACTATCTTGTTCGAAGGAAAAAGGCATTGCTGAAGTTATTTACAATAATCCTCCTAAAGATTCTATAAAATTTGCTTACAGAATAAATACGCTCTATTTTTCAGATATAGATTTAAATGAAATTAGGTTTAATTTTCAATTAGACACAGGTACATTTTATGCATGGAAATCTGTTCGTGTGGAGTATGATAAGGATAATTCTTTTTCAGAATATACTCCTGAATATTCAAATGGAAATATTTCTAAATGGGTAGAAAATTCAGTAAATCTAGAAAATATCGAATTAGAATATAAGCAAGTCCCACCGTCTTATAATAAATTTATTTCAACGATTAGGTATTATAGAGTTAATAATCCATATGCATTAAAATTCGAATACGATAGCATCAATTTGTCGAAAATTAAAATGTATAATATGGATCGAGAAACTGGCGTCTTGCTAGGTTTAATTCAAGAAGAAACTTTCTGCTCTTCTGAAGATATTGGTACTTGTTCGAATGGAGATCCTAGCGGTGCTTATATTTATGCTCAATTATATAATAGTTTGTACCATTCTAATGAGCTATTACCATTTTTATTTATCCTGAAAAACCCTAGTCAGATCAATTTAAACGAGGTTTTGCCCGATCTTCCATTATATTTTAGCAGACACTATTCAGATGGTATATTAAAACCACTTTTAGGCAGCTATGAATATGGCCTAAATTCTAAAAAAGAGCCTACATATATTTATTATAGACCACTGCCTGGAAATAAGGTTCAAGGCTATAATTTTAGTATGCGATAATTTTCGTTTCTACATAAAAATCAAGTATTTTAGCTTGATTTATTTTTATGATAAAAACGATTAAATTAAGCGCTAGAGTGCTGTTTTGCATTCTAATTTCAGTGAGCATTTTCTCTTGTACAAAAGAAGATGAATTGAAACCTAATACAGATCCTGTTACCAATTTATATTTATCAAGTATTAATCGCTCGGGTTCCGATCGTTTAAATGCTATTGTCGATATGAAATGGTCGGGAGAAGATAAAGATGGTTATATCGTTGGTTACGAAATTTCTTTCGATAATATTAACTGGTCGTATACTACTGAACAAGATTCTGTTTTTCGTTTTAGTATCAACAATGGTAGCGATACAACAGATATTAATTTCTATGTTCGAGCAATCGATAATTTAGGTAATAAAGATAAAACGCCAGCCTACCTAAAAATTCCTATTAAAAATACTGCTCCCACAATTTCTTTAGATGATAATTTGATAAAAGGAGATTCTGTTTATTCTGTATTCTCCATCTTATGGTCTGCTGCAGATCTTGATGGTGCAAACACTTTAGATTCTATTTATATCAAAATAAATAATGGAAATTGGTTCGCTGTTTCTAAAAATTTCAGTTTTGCTAGTTTTGTTCCAGATCAACCAAATGTTAATGGTCCTACCTTAGCATCTGTTTACGCTAGTTCGAATTCTATTAATTTGAATAGAAAAATAAATGGACTTGTAGTTGGTGGAAGAAATACTGTATATGTAAAAGCAAAAGATTTATCGGGTACCGAAAGTGAAATCGATTCTTTAACTCCATTTGTATTAAGAAGAAAAACCTCCGATTTATTAGTATTAGATGGTTTTAATATTTCTACTACACCAAATGCTGATGTTGTGTACGCTGCTGCATTATCTGCAGCATATGGAGCATATGATTATTACGATTTCTATCGTCAGAATAAAGCATACGTGCCGAAATTATGGAAGCCTACATTTTTATTAACTATGAATCTTTACGATAAAGTATTTATGTATTCTGATAATTCACGCTCGGCTGCTGCTAGCGGAATGTTGTTAGAAGATGGCTCTACTGCTTTTCAAGATTACTTAAATGATGGAGGAAAATTATTAATCGTAAGCGATTTCGATAATAATGCACAAGGTTCCACAGCCGGGCCATTTCCAAAAACATCAACTTTATTCCAATATACACCTGCAGATAGTTTTCAAACATTCTTTGCAGCAAACCAAAAAGCATCTTTACCAATGGATTCATTAGTAGTTCCAGATGCAATAAATGGAGTAGGATACCCAATGTTAAAAGTGAGCACGTTCTCAGATGCAATCGATCCTTTCTTTCCGAAGTCGAATGCACTAGTTGTTTACCGCGGACAAATTAGAAGAGCTAAT
>CAZYBY010000374.1:0-8282 GCA_964645385.1 uncultured Sphingobacterium sp. | reverse complement strand
ACAATAAAAAGCTTGAATAAGAAAACTTCAAATGATGTTTATATCGGAGAGAAAATCCGAATTGAATAGCTATTTGTATAAACTTTTTGATTCAATAAATTTCAATACCATATCTGGTACAAAATATCTAATATCTTTTTTATCTCGGATAGAATTTCTGATAAATGTTGAAGATATTTCCATAATTGGAGTATTGGTAATACTTACATTTGGATGATTGATAAATTCAGAAATATATTCTTTGGGTCTCGGATACACTAGTATTTTATAATCGCGAAGAATGACCTCGTAATTCTTCCATTTCTTTAATGTGTTCAAATTATCTGCACCCATAATTATACTAAACTCATGTTCAGGATATTTTTCTTGCAAATAAATTAAAGTATCGATAGTATAAGATGGTTGGGGTAAATGTAATTCAATATCTGATACTTGAACTTTTGGATCGTCGTTAAATGCAAGTTTACACATCTCTAATCGATCGTAAGTATTGATTAAAACATTTTTATCTTTCAATGGATTTTGAGGAGATACAACTACCCAAACTTTATCTAAATAAGTGTGGTTAGCCATATAATTAGCGATAATTAAATGGCCAATATGAATAGGATTAAAAGACCCGAAAAATAATCCAATTTTCATTTCTTCAAAAATTCTTCGATTAACTTTTCAGCTTCAGCGCAAGCAACAGACAAATCGTTATTCGGCAATACGATATCAAACTTATCAGCATACGACATTTCTTTAGAAGCCTTAGCAATTCTTTCTTTCAATTTTTCTTCAGAATCAGTACCTCTTCCACGTAATCTTTCTACAAGAACATCTAAAGATGGGGCCTGCACAAAAATTGCTAAGGCTTTCTCTTCAAATTTCTTTTTCAAACGTAAACCACCTTCAACATCTAAATCAAATATCACATGTTTGCCTTCTGCCCAAATTCTATCGATTTCAGTTTTTAATGTACCATAATAAGTTCCAGAATATACTTCTTCGAATTCAATAAATTCATGCTTTGCAACTTTATGAAGAAAGCTCTCTACACTAATGAAGTAATAGTCTTTGCCATCCACTTCATCACCACGTAAGTTGCGTGTAGTTGCAGAAACTGAAAATTGAATATTAGGAAACTTCTTTAATATATGTTGTACTATCGTCGTTTTACCAGCACCAGATGGTGCTGAAAAGATGATTAGTTTACCTTGGTTTTCCATTGTATGAATTCTACTTAATCGAATGGATTCGATTTAATATTATATAATATTTAATAATTGTTCCTTTACTTTTTCTAATTCGTCTTTCATGCCAACAACAATTTTTTGAATGTTTGCATCATTCGCTTTAGAACCCATTGTATTTATTTCTCTTCCGATTTCTTGAGAAATAAAGCCTAGTTTTTTTCCATTCGCTTCTTTCTCTTTCATCACTTGAAAGAAATAATCGCAATGACTTTTTAGTCTTATTTTTTCTTCCGTAATATCATACTTTTCAATAAAGTATATTAACTCTTGCTCTAATCTATTTTGATCGATGTTCTCTGGGCTAAGAGCATCTTTAAGCATTGCTTCTAATTTTTCTTTTATAGCAGGAACCCTGTTGTATTCAAACTTTTCAACTTCAGGAATAGCCATTAGAATTAATTCAACACGTTTATGTAAATCCGCACCTAAAGTTTTGCCTTCGTCAATTCTAAACTGATTGAAATTATCTATTGCAGATTGAAAAGTAGAAAATAAAATTTTCCATTCTTCTTCATCGCTACTTTGTTCTTGCACCGACCATACATCTTGAATACTTAAAGTTTGTTGAAACAGGTTTGATTTATCTGCACCTAATTCATCAGCTAAATTATTTAACTGTTTATAGTATGAATGAAATTTGTCTTTATTTAATAATGAAGAATCCTGAGATTCATTATTTTCAATGATGATAGAAACATTTGCCTTACCACGTTCTATAGCTTTAGTTGCTTCATTACGAATGACGCTTTCCTTCTCAGAATAACTCCTTGGCATTTTCACATTAAGTTCTAAAAACTTAGAATTTAATGAGCGAATTTCTACAGTTATTTTCTTCTGTAAATATTCTGTACTAGCAAGACCGTAACCGGTCATCGATTTCAACATAACTTATAATTAGTTGACAAAGATATGAATAATAATAGATATTACTCTTTACGGCGTAGTATAGGGAAGGTAGCAGGAAGGCTAACAAGGTATACTCCGAGGAATATTAAAGCTCCAAATACTACTTTCTGCCAAGTTAGTTCATCTTTGCCTAATACTATTGCAATTACAGATGCTAATATTGGTTGTAAATAAATATAAGCACCAACTAACGATGAATTTGCATGACGTAATGCCCATCCGTTTAATAAGTAGGTTAAGAAAGTAGCTCCAGCAATTAAAAATAGAATGCTCAACCAGATATTGTTTGGAATACTAACCCAATTTACTTCTTGTAATTCGGGTACAGAAAAAGGTAAAATTAAAACTCCACCAAATAAGAAAGTCCATTTAATTACTGTAATTGGATTATACTTATGTAGTAGAGGCTTTGCGATAATTAAGTAGTACGAATAAATAATCGCATTCAACATCACCATAATATCACCGCTTAATGTTGAAGAAGAAAAAGAAAGCTTCGGACCGACTAATAAAAGTAGTGCTCCGCTAACACCCAACATCAATCCTAATATTTTTATAAATGTTGCTTTTTCTTTCAATACAAAAAATGAAAAAAATCCTACAAATAAAGGTGTGGTCACCATTAATATTGCTCCGTTAATTGGAGTTGTAATTGCTAGTCCTTTAAAAAACAACAGCATATTAGCTGCTACACCAAATACAGCACATTTCAATAATTCTAGATAATCTTTTTTGTCTTTTATTTTTTCACGAACGAACAAAGCATGCGTAATCCATAATAAAACAACGGCTCCCCAAACACGTATACCAATTAATCCCATTGGTTTTATATATTCTGGCATCACTTCTTTTGCAATACTAAAGGTTGCTGCATAAATAAGTGAGACTAAAAATAATGCAATATGAACACGAAATATTTTCGACATGAGGGAATTATTTTTGATGAGAAAGAATCATTTCTTCCATCAATTTATACACACGTAATTTCAAGCTTTCTAAATCATCCGAAGTATAGTCGCTTACATCTATAGGGTCTGCAAACACTACGTCCATAATTCCAGGATGAACACTAAGTGGATTATTACGAGGCATTAATTTTCTTGCATTCAGAACCACAAAAGGAGCAATTGGAGTTTTAGTTTCGATAGCAATTCTAAAAGCGCCATCGTAAAAATCTTTTAATACATGAGGAGTGCGATTCATTGTTCCTTCAGGAAATATTAAAATTGAAATTCCTTTTTGAAGCACTAGTTTTAATTTTTCTACACTTTCAGATCTACTTTCTTTTGTGCTTCTATCTACCATTACTACCACACGTTTATAAATAAAACCAAAAAGTGGAATCTTCGACATTTCAATTTTACCTAATGGCTTAAACGCAGTGGGAGCAGCTATTACAACAGCAGTAGCATCTAAATACGAACCATGATTAGACACATAAATATATGGTTGTTCTTTATTGATTTTTTCAGCACCCTGTACTCTATAAAAAAACAAAGTAAGGTATGAAAATAGATACGACCAACATCTTAAAAAGAAAAAAGGAATTGTAGAACCTAATTTATTTGGAATAAATGATGTAATGATGATGAAAGGTAAAAAGAGAATCATTACTGCGAAAAACACAATAAGACCATATGCTAAATAAATCGCTCCGAAAAGTTTTCTCATGCAACAATATTTAGTGCAACACAAGCTTTTTCTGCTGCATTTTTCTCAGCATTTTTTTTGCTGAAATCTTGTCCAATTCCCATTTCTTCACCATTAATTAAAACTCTAACTGTAAATAAACGAGATTGTCCATGACTTTTTTCATCGAGTAATTCAAATAAGATTTCTTTCCCTTCTCGTTGTGACCATTCGAGTAATCTACTTTTAAAATTAGATTCTGTTTGTTCTAATTGATCAATATCTACGTGAGGAATTAATATTCTATTGATTATAAAATGACGAGTGAATTCGTAACCCTTATCTAAATAAATTGCACCAATAATAGCTTCGAAAGCATCTCCGAAAAGTGAAGAATTTTTATTTCCTTGATTGTTTAATTTTGCATCGTAATCAATCATATCACCAATACCCATTTTTTTAGATAATTGGTTTAAGTGAGAACGGTTCACCATTTTAGAACGCATTTCTGTAAGAAAGCCTTCGTCTTTGTAAGGAAATTTTTTGAATAGAACTTCTGCTACAACTGAGCCCAAAATAGCATCGCCTAAAAACTCTAAACGTTCGTTGCTATTTTTTACACCTTTTTTATGTGTATCGATGGCCATAGATTTATGGCGAAGTGCTAGACGATATAATGAATAATTTCCAGGTATAAAACCAAGAATATTACGTAAGGCTCTTAAGTCTTTTTTATGAGGGGAAGTAAATAGCTTTAAAAAACCAATTGGCATACGCAAACATTAACAACTTGTACTGATAATTGCATCATATAGTGTAATATGTTTTTCAAAAAGGTAATTATTCAGCTTTCTTGAAAATAACAGATGCATTATGACCACCAAATCCGAAAGTATTGCTTAATGCTGCACGTACTACACGTTTTTGAGCTTTATTAAATGTTAAATTTAATCGAGGGTCAAATTGAGGATCGTCTGTAAAGTGATTAATTGTTGGAGGTATGATGTCGTTCTGAACAGATAAAATTGAAGCAATTGCTTCAAGAGCACCTGCGGCACCCAACAAGTGACCAGTCATTGATTTCGTTGAACTGATATTTAATTTATAAGCATGTTCACCGAAACAAGAAATGATAGCTTTAGTTTCGCTAATATCGCCAAGAGGTGTTGATGTACCGTGAACATTGATATAATCAAGGTCTTCTGGAATCATACCTGCATCGCGCATAGCATTTTTCATTACGTTTTTCGCACCTAAACCTTCTGGATGTGGAGCAGTAATGTGATTAGCATCGGCTGATAAACCACCACCAGCAATTTCTGCATAAATTTTAGCACCTCTACGTTTAGCGTGCTCATACTCTTCTAATATTAATGTTGCGGCACCTTCACCCAAAACAAAGCCTTCACGATCTAAATCGAACGGACGAGAAGCTGTTTTTGGAGAATCGTTACGCGTAGAGAGAGCATGCATTGCATTGAAACCACCTACAGCAGCTTCGTTTACACTTGCTTCAGAACCACCGGCAATAATCATGTCGGCCATACCCAAACGAATGTAATTGAAACCATCAATAATGGCGTTAGTAGAAGAAGCACATGCCGAAACTGTGGCAAAATTTGGTCCTCTTAAACCATATTTAATTGATATATGCCCTGGAGCAATATCAATAATCATTTTAGGAATAAAAAACGGATTGAATCTAGGAGTTCCATCACCTGCATTGAAATTAGTGACTTCATCGATGAAGGTACGCAAACCACCAATACCCGATCCCCAAATCACTCCCGCACGGTCGCGATCTAAATTATCGAAGTCGATGTTTGCATCCTTTACGGCTTCATCTGTCGACGCTAATGCATAATGCACGAATGGATCTAACTTACGAGCTTCTTTCTTATCCAAATAATTTTCAATTTGGAAATTCTTAACCTCGCAAGCAAACTGAGTCTTGAATTTAGAGGCGTCAAAATGAGTAATAATATCAGAGCCACTGACCCCATCCACTAAATTCTTCCAAAATTCAGGAACAGAATTCCCCAGTGGAGTCAATGCTCCAATACCTGTAACTACTACTCTTTTTAATTCCATAAGGTTGTTAAGAGAGAATTGATTACTTAACGTTCTTTTCTAAATAAGATACCGCTTGTCCTACCGTACCGATTGTTTCTGCTTGCTCATCAGGAATAGCGATGTTAAATTCTTTTTCAAATTCCATGATTAATTCAACTGTATCCAGTGAATCAGCACCTAAGTCGTTGGTAAAGCTTGCTTCTGGTGTAACTTCACTTTCGTCAACACCCAACTTCTCTACAATAATTGCTTTTACTCTTGATGCAATATCTGACATAATTTTAATATTTAGGTTTTTAATAATTCTGTGCAAAGAAAATGATATTATAACAAATTACAAAAATTTTATTTTCTGTAACTGATAACCACACACTAACATTGCTTTTTCTACCTCAATAGTAGTCTTTTTTATTAATTTTGACAAATAATTTTTAGCCCCTTGAGTAAGAAAATACTTCGAATCGACTATAATTTCGAGATTTCCGTAATCGGTATAAGCTCTACTGCTAGGGATTATCGCCTTTGTTGGTTCATAAACAATTCTTTGCCTATTAAGTTTGTCAGAATAGACGACCTTCTCATTTACAGCGACTTTGGTGAAGAATCATACCATTCTTGCTATAAATTTAGCATGGTAAACAGCGAAACAGACCTTTATCTTCTTACCAATAAAAGTGGGAACTCTTTTATTCTTCCCGAAATTAAAGAAACTGACTTCATTATCGTTAGTACAGAATGCCTAAGTGATGAGGATCAGCGCGACTTTATTCAGTTACTTAATAAAATTGAAGTGGTTATTACTGCATACGCCATAGACCCCTATTCCCTTAAATCTAAAGAAAACTTATTATTCTTCTAGTAGTTATACTTTAGCTATAAAAACTAACATCTATCTAATGTCTAATATCTCAATTCTAATGACTAATTGTATTTTGTACACTAATTCAAAAAAATTATCCTATTTTTGATTGAATATACATATATTGAACAAAAAACATATTTATGAAAGTATATCATAATAGAACAAAAATTGTAGCAACACTTGGTCCGGCTTCCTCTTCAAAAGAAGTATTGTTAAAAATGATTAAGGCTGGGATGGATATTTGCCGAATCAATTTCTCACACGGAAAGCATGAAGATTTAGCGAAACTAATAAAGACAATACGCGACATTAACGATAAGCATAATTTACACGTTGGTATATTAGCCGACTTACAAGGACCAAAAATCCGAGTGGGAGCTATGAAAGATGGAGGAGTATTCTTGAAAAAAAATCAAGAGTATACCATGACTACAAAGAAATGTATAGGAGATCAACACCAAGCATATATTTCATACCAAGCCTTTCCGAAAGATGTAAAGGCTGGAGAGATTATTTTATTGGATGATGGTAAATTACAATTTAAAGTGATAAGCTCTAACCGTAAGGATACTGTAAAAGTTAAAGTTATTTATGGCGGTATATTATCCTCGAATAAAGGAGTGAATTTACCCGATACGAAAGTGTCTATACCAAGTTTAACACCTAAAGATTTAAAAGACTTAGACTTTATCTTAAAGCAAGGTGTTGAGTGGGTAGGCCTGTCATTTGTACGTGAAGCGAAGGATATAGTTGAATTAAAAAACATTATCAAGAAAAGAGGTTCACAAGCTAGAGTAATTGCTAAGATTGAGAAGCCAGAAGCATTAATAAACTTAGATGCTATTGTTCAGGCAACAGATGCTGTAATGGTAGCTAGAGGAGATTTAGGGGTTGAGTGCCCAATGGAAGATGTTCCAATGATTCAGAAACGAATTGTGAAAAAATGTATGGAGCATGCTAAGCCAGTAATTATTGCAACACAAATGATGGAAAGCATGATTACAAATCCTCGTCCTACCCGTGCGGAAGTAAACGACGTAGCAAACTCAGTATTAGATGGTGCCGATGCAGTAATGTTAAGTGGTGAAACTTCTGTAGGTGAATATCCAGTTGAAGTAATCAACTCTATGCAGATTATCATCAGAAATATTGAAAAAGAATCCTATCCATATATGCAGATGCAAGCGCCACATAAAAAATCGGCGACATTCCTATCAGATAGTATCTGTTACACAGCATGTATTTTAGCAGAACAAAACGATGCAATTGGGGTAGTATCCATGACACATTCAGGGTATACAGCATTCAGAATATCTAGCCATAGACCAAAGGCATTAACATTCATCTTTACTTCTAATAAGTCGTTATTATGTTTATTAAGTTTAGTATGGGGAGTACGAGGGTTCTATTACGACAAATTCGAGAGTACCGACAAAACAATCAAGGATGTGAACGGAATTCTTAAGCATCACAAGCTAGTGAAGAAGGGCGACGCCGTAATCAATACTGCTAGCACGCCTATCGGAAGAAGTGGACGTACAAACACTATTAAAATCAGCACAATCGACTAGTCG